>NZ_JBFUEB010000075.1:0-33594 GCF_056404395.1 Rhizobacter sp. P2_D12
GCCGAGGCGCTGCCGGGCTGGGGGCTGGCGGCGCGCGGCGCGATGGTGGAGGCCGGCAGCCCGGGCTTCGCGTTCGCGCTGCGCCGCCGCCAGGAGCTGTGGGCCACCACCGCGGGCGAGCTGTACGCGCAGGCCGCGGCGGCGCAATGGGACCCGGCGACGGCGATCGACTGGCAGGCGGATTTCGAGCTCGCACCGGAGATCGAGGCGGCCGTGGTGCAGGTGATGACCTACCTGGTCGAGAACGAGAACGCGGCGCTGCTGGTGCCGGCGCGGCACCTGGGGCAGATCCACCCGCACTACCGCGAGGTGCTGCAGCTGCTGGCGCTGCAGTGCGCCGACGAGGCGCGGCACGTCGAGGTGTTCACGCGGCGCGCGGGCCTGCGCGGCCACGTGCCGGCGCTGTCGACGGCAGGCGGGCAGGCGTCGCTGCGCACGCTGTTCGAGGCGCCGGATTTCTCGACCGCGACCTTCCTGCTGTCGGTGCTGGGCGAAGGCAGCTTCGTGAACCTGCTGAACTTCCTGCACGAGCATGCGCCCGATCCGGTGACGCGGCAGGTCGCGCGGCTGGCGGCGCGCGACGAAGGGCGGCACGTCGCCTTCGGCATGGCGCACCTGGAGTACCGGCTGGCCCTCGAGCCCGACCATCGCGCGCGGCTGGGCAATGCGATCGAGCAGCGCTTCGATGCGCTGGCCGACACCGCCGGGCTGAACGAGGAGGTGTTCGACGCGCTGGTGCTGCTGGCGGCCGGCAGCCTGGCGCCCGCGGCGATCGCGCGCGGGCAGGCGGCCGTGCTGGCCCTTCAGCGCGAGATGGCCGCCGGCCGGCGCGCGCGGCTGGTGCGCCTGGGCTTCGAGCGCGGGGAGGCCGAGCGGCTGGCCGATCTGCACACGCGCAATTTCATGTGATCAGCATGAGCGTCGGAACATGATCGTCGGAACCGCAGGCCACATCGACCACGGCAAGACCACGCTGGTGCGCGCGCTCACCGGCGTCGACACCGACCGCCTGCCGGAAGAGAAGGCGCGCGGCATCTCGATCGAACTGGGCTATGCCTTCCTCGACGTGCCCGGTGCGGACGGCACGCCGCGCATCGGCTTCATCGACGTGCCGGGCCACGAGCGCCTGGTGCACACGATGCTGGCCGGCGCGACCGGCATCGACTTCGGGCTGCTGCTGGTGGCCGCCGACGACGGCGTGATGCCGCAGACGCGCGAGCACCTGGCGGTGCTGTCGCTGCTCGGGCTGGCGCGCGGCGCGGTCGCGATCACCAAGTGCGACCGGGTGGATGCCGCGCGCATCGCGCAGGTGCAGGCCGACGTCGCGGCCCTGCTGGCCCGCAGCCCGCTGGCCGGCGCGCCGGTGCTGCCGGTGTCGGCGCGCACCGGCGCGGGGCTGCCGGCGCTGCGCGAACTGCTGTTCGACGCCGCGCGCGCAACGGCCGGGCGCGACACTGCCGGCGCGGCGTTCCGCCTCGCGATCGACCGCGCCTTCACGCTCGACGGCGTCGGCACCGTCGTGACGGGCACGGTGCACGCCGGCCGCGTCGAGGTCGGCGACGAGCTGGAGCTGTGCCCGTCGGCCCCCATGCGGCGTGCGCGCGTGCGCAGCCTGCACACGCAGAACCGCGCGGCCACGCAGGCGCACGCGGGCCAGCGCTGCGCCGTCGCGCTGGCGGGTCTCGACAAGCACGAGGTGTCGCGCGGGCAGTGGCTGGTCTCGGCCGGCGCAGGCGTCGCGACCGAGCGGCTCGACGCGCTGCTGACGCTGTGGCACGACGAGGCGAAGCCGCTGCGCTCCGGCACGCCGGTGCACGTGCACCTGGGCGCCGCCGACGTGACGGGCACGGTGGCCGTGCTGGGCGGGGCGACGGGCGACAGCCTCGCGCCCGGCCAGCAGGCGCTGGTGCAGGTGGTGCTGCGCGCGCCGGTCGGCGCGTGGCGCGGCGACCGCATCGTGCTGCGCGACAACTCGGCCAGCCGCACGCTGGGCGGCGGCATCGTGCTCGATCCGTTCGCACCGGTGCGCTACCGGCGCACGCCGCAGCGGCTGGGCGAGCTGGCGGCCTGGTCGCTGCCCACGGCGGAGCAACGCTGGGCCGGCCTGCTCGATGCCGCGCCGCACGGCCTGTCGCGCCGCCGCTGGCAGGCGGCCGAAGGCGCCCTGCCGGACGAGAGCGCAGGCGACGACTGGCAGCTCGGCGGCCCGCAGCGCGCGGCCGTGCGCGACGCGGTGCTCGCCGCGCTGCGCGCCTTCCACGAACGCGACCCCGAGCTGCTCGGGCCCGACAGTGCACGCCTGCGCCGGTTGGCCGCGCCGCGCCTGCCGCCGCCGCTGTGGGCATCGCTGCTGGCCGGACTGCAGCAGGACGGCGCGGTGGTCGTGCAGGGGGCGTTCGTGCACCTGCCGGAGCATGGCCTGCGGCTGTCGGCCACCGACGAACGGCTGGCGCAGAAAGTCGCGCCGCTGCTGGCGGCGGCCGGCTTCGAGGGCAGCTGGGTGCGCGACCTGGCGCGCGACGCGCGCGAGGGCGAGGTGCTGATGCGCACCACGCTGGCCCGGCTGGCGCAGCGCGGCGAGCTGCACCAGGTCGCGAAGGACTTGTACTACCCGCCAGCCGCGATGCAGCGGCTGGCGGCGCTGGCGCGCGGCGCGGCGGTGGACGGCACGGTGGCGGCAGCGGCCTTCCGCGACGCGACCGGCCTGGGCCGCAAGCGGGCCATCCAGATCCTCGAATACTTCGACCGCATCGGCCTGCTGCGCCGGGTGGGCGACGTGCACCGGCTGCGCAGCGACACCGCGCTGTTCACGCAGACAATGCCCTGAATTCGAAGGAGGGGAAGCGTCCCTGGTGGGACGGCCGGGCTTCAAACCCGGTGGGTGGCGCCATGCGTCGCCGGGTGGGTTCGACTCCCATTCCCCTCCGCCCCCGGGCCAGGCCGCTGCGCACGTCGCGCTCAGCGCACCTGCTTTGCCAGGACAGGAAATCCTTTGGCCAACGATGCGTCGAGGCGGGCCAGGAAGCTCCTGCCAAACCCTTCGTCTTCCAACCCATCGACAAGCGGCGCCGGGACATCGCGCGCGTACTCAGGCGTCAGCGAGGCAATCCCCATCGCAATGGCCGCGACGCTGTCGACGTCGCCACCGAAGTTCACGCAATCACGGAGCAACGCCGACTGGCTGCGATTGCGCAGCAGGGCCGTGTTGACGGCGTGAAGCGTCTGGATGGCATCGCACTCCACCTCGGACTGCCAGTCGCCCAGGAGCTCGAACCCGGTTTCTCGCAGGATGAGCCCGGGAAGATCCGCCAAGTCAGCTTCGTCATGCATCACGAAATGAGCCATCAGGGCCACCACCTGCGACGACAGCACGCCTTCGGGGGTGTCGTGCGTCACGACCGCTTGCGCACGCGCGGTCGTGACCAGCAACGGCCTGTCGGCGATGAGCCCCAAGGGCACCGACCGCATGGCGGCCCCGTTGCGCCGGCTCTGCGGACGGATGCGCTGCCTCAGGGCGGCCCCATCGCTGCAGTTCTCCAGGAGTTCCTGCATCCCCTTGGCGTAGCCCTTGCGGGCGTCGCGCTTGTAGCAGCGCACGAACGCGTCGGCGAACGCGTCACTCGACAGGTCGGCCTGGGAGAGCAGGACCTCCGACACGGCGATGCTCATCTGCGTATCGTCCGTGTACCGGCCGGCCTCGATGCCGAGTTCGTGCGGGACGTACCCGGCCAGCGTGTTGCTCCGCACGATCTTCCCTCGCTCGCAGAACTCGAAGCCGGCACCGTACGCATCACCGATCGCGATCTCTACAAGCACGATGTTCCTTGCTGTCGGGGAAGACCCGGGAAGTCTGACACAGGCTTCCGGCGCAATGCACTACAGCCACGTCGCCAGGCAAGGCGCCCACGGCACGTCCCGGCGCTCCTGCACCGCATAGCACCGCCCCAGATCGAGCAGCCACTGCGGCAACGCCCCCTCCACCGCCGCCGCCAGCCGCGCCTGCGCCGCCTGCGCCTCGCTGCCGTGCCCGCGCGCATGGCACAGCCGCGCGCGCACCGCGATGCCGGCCGGGTGCTCGTCCTGCCAGGCCTCCAGGCCGCGCAGCAGGTCCTCGGCCTCTTCCAGCCGGTGCTGCTCGAGGCACAGCCATGCGCCGTCGATGCGCGCATGCGCGTTCCACCAGCCGATCGGCGTCGCGTCGCGCGCCTTCAGCAGCAGCTCGATCGCGCGCCCCGGCTCGCCGCGCGCATGCGCCAGCTGCGCCCGCGCGTGCCACAGCGCGCCCTGCAGGTTGCGGTCGCGCGCCAGCTTGGGCAACGCCGCGGTGCGCCGGCACGCATCGTCGGCCTGCGCCAGCTGCCCCGCATGGATCAGCGCACCGGTCAGCAGCGGCAGCACGAAGTGCAGCTGCATCTCCTGGCCCTTCGCCTCGGCCTCGGCCGCGGCGCGCCCGAGCAGTTGCGCCGCCACGCCGGCCTGCCCGGTGGCCAGCGCCTGGTGCGCGCGCCCGATCAGCCGGAAGCCTTCGTTGCGCGGCGCATCGCCGGTGTCCACCTCTTCCAGGATGGCCAGCACGCGCGCCAGGCTGGCGGGCCGGCGCAGCTGCCGGTAGATGCCGCACAGCAGCATCGCCGAGATCACCGAATCGGTGGGCACCTGCAGGCTGCGCGAGATCGCCAGGCCCGCCTCGCCATGCTGCTCGGCCATCTTGAAATGCCCCAGGCTCGCGCTCGCATTGGCCACATTGCACTCGGCCCGCGCCTGCCCCACCAGCAGCCCGTGGTCGCGGTACAGCGCCGCGGCTCGCCTCGCATGGCCCCACGCGTCCACCATGCTGCCGGTCTCGGCTTCCAGCACCAGCCGCAGCGACAGGATGCGCAACTGCTCGAACACGCTGCCGCCCCGGCACAAGGCCTCGGCCCGGTCGACCAACGCGGCCGCGACAGTGAAATCGGTTTCATTTATCGCGATCTGCGCCCGCAGCAGCGTCGTCGATATCACCGATTCGCGCGCGGCCTTGCCGGGTGCGCTGTGCAGCGATTCGTCGAGGTGGTGCTTGGCCTTGTCGTTGACGCGGCGCCGCACGTGGGCCTGCGCCAGCTCGAAATGCACCGCCGCCTCGACCGCCYGGTTCGGCGCGCCGCGCAGCCGCGCGAGCAGCGCGTCGCCGAGCTCGAAGGCCTTGTTGTCGTCCAGCGCCACCAGCGCACGCAGCCGCTCCACCAGCGCCCCGAGGTGGTCCGGCTCGACGCGCAGCACGGCGTCCAGCAGCTCCAGCGCCAGCGTCCACTTCTGCTCGGCGATCGCCTGCAGCGCGCGGCCGAGCGCGCCTTCGGAGCGGCGCAACGCCCAGCTGCCATGCACCTCGGGTGCCGCTTCGCCGGGGAAGAAGCGCGACTCGAGCCAGCGCGTCAGCCCGCGGCCCAGGTCGGTCAGCTCGGCGGCGCCGACCACCGTGTCGTCGCCGCGCCCTTCGCCCGACAGCCGGCAGCGCAGTTCGTAGCGCAGCGCATCGCCATGCACCTCGGCCGTCACCACATGGCGCACGCCGAGCAGCCGTGCCAGGTCGGCATCGCGCTGCTCGGCCGACGCTTCGGCCGGCAGCGCCTGCAAGGCATTCAGCAGCGCCGGGATCGACACCACCTGCAGGCGCGGGTGCACGCCGAGGTCGCGCACCACCAGCGACAGCAGGCCGAGCTCCAGCCAGTCCAGGTCGGGCCGGCCGGTCTTGTTGACGAAGGGCAGCAGCGCCACCGCCACCGACCTCGACACTGAAACCGACGGCGCGGCCCCCGCCATCGGCGCCGGCAGCGCGGCCGGCGCCACGGCCGGCCGCTCGTCGCGCACCTCGCCCATGAAGCGGTAGCCGGTGCGGTGGATCGTCTTGATCAGCGAGCCGGCCTCGCTGTCGTCGCCCAGCACCTTGCGGATCTTCATCACCGCGCGCGCGATCACGCTGGCGGTGACGAAATCGAAGGACCACAGCGTGTCCAGCAGCTCGTCCTTGCTGACGATGCGGCCGCGGTGGCGGATCAGGTAGACCAGCAGCTCGAACGGACGCGGCTCGATCGGCTGCTGCGCACCCGCGAGCAGCACCTCGCGCGTCGCGACCCGCACCTCGCACCTTCCGAACACGAACACTTCGTTGTCCATCGACTCCCTCTGCGGTTGGGCCGTGCCGCGGTGCATGCCGCAGCCTCAATGGGCGCGATTCTGCCGAGCCGCAGTCCCGCGCCGTCTGTTTCCAACAGTCACCGTTACGCCTGTTGCGAGCAGTTGCGTGGCCTCTCCACCCTCGTACGGAGAGGTCTTGGTCACACCTCGGTCAATTCTGCCGGCATCGATTTCAACAGAATCGCGCCCCGTCAGCTGTCCCATTTGTCACGCAACCGAGAGCAATCATGCGATCGAAACTCCTGGCCTTCTGTGTCGCCGCGCTCGCGGCGGCCTGCAACGGCGATTCGCAGGCGCCGGCCACCGACGCGCCGCCCACCGGCAACGGCGCAAACGCCGTCACGGTGCCGGCCGGCACCGACCCGCACGCGCAGATCGCCGCGGTGACCGTGGTGGCCACCACGCCCGAGACCATCGCCGGCCCCGGCTGCAGTGCCGCCGCGATGCCGCGCCGGCTGACGCGCGACCAGGTGGTCAACGCGCTGACCGACGTGACGACCGCCCTCACCGGCGACAGCACGCTGGCCGCGAGCGTCGCGCCGTTGGTGCGCGACACCACGCAGTTCCCGCCCGACGTCGCGGTGAACCCGGACACCTCGCGCCACAAGGGCTACGAACGGCTGGACGCCGCCGTCAACCTGCGGCAGGTCACCGCGCTGCACGACACCGCCGAGACGCTGGCGAAGGCGATGACGGCGGACGCGACGCGGCTGTCGACGCTGCTGGGCAGCTGTACCGGCACCGCCGACGCCTGCGTCACCGGCTTCATCCGCAAGGCCGGCCGGCTGCTGTTCCGCCAGCCGCTCAGCGAGGCCGAGGTCAACGTCTACCGCAACGCCGCCGGCAACGCGGCCAGCCAGGCCTCGGTGGCCAAGGTGCTGGGCACGATGATGGCGTCGCCGAAGTTCTACTTCGTGGTCGAGAAGGGGCAGGCCGCCACCGACGCCAATGCGTCGTGCACCGCGCTGACCGCGCACGAGCAGGCCACGCGGCTCGCGCTGCACTTCTGGAACTCGGTGCCCGACGCCGCGCTGAACGCGCTGGCCGACGACGGCACGCTGCTGAAGCCGGAGGTCTACACCGCCCAGGTGCAGCGCATGATGGCCGACGCGCGTTCCGACCGCGCGATGCGCGATTTCTTCAGCGGCTGGTTCCGGCTGCAGGAGCTGGTGGCGCTGGACGGCAAGGTCGGCGACCCGAAGTTCGACGCCTTCGCCGGCAGCTTCAAGGCGCTGCCGAGCTCGCGCGACGCGGCGGTGGCCGAGGTGCTGGACATGGTGTCGTACCTGGCCGCACGCAACGCCTCGCTGCAGCAGGTGCTGACCGACCGGCATTCGTACGCGAAGACGGCCGACATCGCGTCGCTGTACAAGACCGCCGTCTGGGACGGCAAGACCGCGCCGCCGCTCTTCACCGAGCCGTCGCGCGTCGGCCTGCTGACGCGCATCGGCTTCATCGCGCAGGGCTCGACCGACACCACGCTGCCGATCTCGCGCGGCAGCCGCGTGCTGTTCGGCCTGACCTGCGAGGCGATGCCGACGCCGGCGATGGACCAGTCGAACTCCAAGGCCGACCTGTCGGGCGTGCTGACCACGCGCCAGCGCGTCGAACGCGTCACCGAGATGGAAGGCACCTCGTGCGTCGGCTGCCACAAGACGCAGATGAACCCGTGGGGCTTCGCCTTCGAGGGCTTCGACTCGCTGGGCCGCGTGCGCCAGACCGAGCGCGTGCTCGACGACAAGGGCGCGCTGCTGGGCGAGAAGCCGATCGACACCGCCGCGCTGGTGCGCCTGGCCGACGGCTCGTCGCGCGCCACCAGCTCGCCGTCGGCGACGCAGCAGTACATCCTCGACAGCGGCCAGTTCGAGCGCTGCTTCGCGCGCAACTACGTGCGCTACAGCTTCGGCCGCGCCGAGAGCGCCGCCGACGGCGCGCTGATGGAGGCGCTGCGCGTGCAGGCCGCCAATGGCGCCAACCTGCGCAGCCTGTTCGCATCGATCGCGCTGCGCACCGAGTTCACCACGATCCAGAGGGCGAAATGAAACCTGCGTTCAACCGCTTGTCCCGCCGCCAGTTCCTGCTCGGTGCCGGCGGCACCGTGCTGGCCCTGCCGCTGCTGCCCTCGCTGCTGCCGCGCGAGGCGCGCGCCGCCACCGAGGCCGCCGCCTCGGCCGAGCGCTACTTCGTGCACACCACCACCTGGCACGGCGTGTTCCAGAGCCAGTTCTTCGGGCCGCTGCTCGACCTGCCGCCGGCCGCGACGCAAAGCTACGGCGGCATCACGATCCGCCAGGCGCAGCTGGCCGCGGCCGCCAAGGCCTCGGGCAACCTGACGGTGATCAGCGACATCCTGCAGGCGAAGAGCTCGGCGCTGTCGGCCCGCATGTTGTCGCGCATGAACGTGATCAACGGGCTCGACTTCGCGGTCAGCGGCGGCCACAACCGCGGCGGCACGCTGGGCGGCGACGCCACCAGCCCGACCATCGACCAGGTGCTGGCCGGCGCCGCCAGCTTCTACCCGACCCCGGTGCTGCAGCCGGCGATCGTGCGCAACCTGGTGTCGCTGTCGAAATCCGGCACCGCCACCGTGCAGACCACGCCGACCGCCGAGAGCAACGTCAAGCTGTTCGACCGGCTGTTCAAGAACACGACCGGCGGCGGCACCACCACCCCGGCACCGGCCGACAAAACGGTGCTGGTCGACCGCGTGAAGGAGCATGCCGACCTGGTGATGGCCGACGCCGCGTGCTCGGCCGACTGCAAGGCGCGGCTCGGCAACTACCTCGACCTGCTGAACCAGGTGGAGGGCAAGCTCGCGCAGACACCGGTGAGCAGCAGCTTCCCGCGCCCGACCAGCGACACCTCGGCGCTCGAGGCCGCGGCCGGCTTCTACGGCCAGCCGGCCAGCCAGGTGCAGTGCGAGCTGCTGTGGAACGACATCGTCGTCGCGGCCTTCTCGGCCGGCATCAGCCGGGTCTACGTGAACGGGCCCACCAGCTACACCTTCGGCCCCGAGCCCGAGCACGCCTGGCACAACGACTATGCGCACGCGCTGGACGACCCGGCCAAGCGGGCCGGCTTCAACGCCGCGGTGCAGCTGCAGTTCGAGGGCAGCATGCTCGACATCGCGAACAAGCTCGACCAGGTGAAGGCGGCCGACGGCCAGACGCTGTTCGACAAGTCGCTGATCGCGAGCGGCTTCGAGCTCGGCTCGGGCGGCAACCCCGGCCACCACCACAACCGCTGCATCCCGATCATCAGCCTGGGCAACGCCGGCGGCTACTTCAAGACCGGGCAGTCGCTGGACTACCGCGACCTGAACTCGTTCAACTGGTCGTCCGACCCGCACTGGTACTCGGGCCTGCTGTACACGCAGTGGATGGGCATGGTGCTGCGCTCGATGGGCGTGGGCACCGGCGACGTCAACACCACCGCCTGGGGCTACCCGAACGTGCGCGGCGCCAACGGCGACCACACCGACGCGATCTGGGCCGTGGCCGGCCAGGACCTGCCGTGGATGAAGGCCTGACGCGATGGCACGCAGGCTCCTCCTCATCCTTTCGGCGCTCTGCGCCGCCCCGGCGTTCGCGCAGGACGCGGCCAACGGCAAGCAGCTGTTCACGACCGCGCTGGTCGCGGGCAAGCAGAGCTGCAGCTCCAGCGCCTGCCACGGCGCGCTGCCGGCCAACCCGCTGAACCGCATCGCCAACGGCACCAGCGCCTCCAACATCAAGGGCGCGCTCGCGAGCGTCAGCCAGATGGCCTTCATGCAGGGCAAGCTGAGCGACGCGCAGCTGAACGACCTGACGGCCTACATCGCCGGCCAGCTCGGGCGCACGCCCAGCTACCTGCCGGTGACGCCGATGCCGGCCCCGGCGCTGAGCCCGCCCGCCCTCACCTTCACGTCCCAGCCGCTGCGCAGCACCAGCGCCGTGCAGACGGTGTCGGTCAGCAATGCGGTCGGGGCCGGCGCGGCCCTCGTGATCGGCAGCATCGCGTTGAGCGAGGGCAGCGATTTCGCGGTCAGCGGCGGCACCTGCGCCGTCGGCACGACGCTGGCGGCCGGCACCGCGTGCTCGGTCAACCTGACGTTCACGCCGACGCTGGCCGGCACGCGCTCGGCCACGCTGACGGTCGGCCACAACGGCAGCGCGGGCAGCAGCAGTGCGTCGCTGTCGGGCACCGGCGTCGACAGCTCGCCGTCGGTGACGCTGTCGCCCACCACGCTGGCCTTCGCGCAGACGGTGGGCGCGACCTCCGAGCCGCTGCGGGTGACGCTCGGCAACAGCGGCACCGCGCCGCTGACGATCGCGTCGCTGGCGCTCAGCGGGGCGCAGGCGGCCGAGTTCGCGATCGGCACGGCCTCGACCTGCCAGGCCGGCAGCAGCGTCGCGCCGGGCAGCAACTGCTTCGTCGAGCTGCGCTTCACGCCGGCGGCAACGGGAGCGCGCACGGCGAGCCTTGCGATCGCGCACAGCGCGGGCGGCACCGCGGCGGTGTCGCTGACCGGCCAGGGCAATGCGACGGCGCAGCCGGGCCTGGCGCTCGACACGCTCGCACTCGACCTGGGCGCGCAAGGCCTCGCGACGACCGGCGCCGCGCGCACCGCGACCGTCACGAACAACGGCCAGGCGGACCTGAAGATCGGCCAGGTGAGCGCAAGCGGCACCAACGCGGCCGACATCGTGCTGGGCGGCACCTGCAGCGCGGGGGCAACCGTGGCACCGGCCGCGAGCTGCAGCGTCACCGTCGCACTGAAGCCGGCGGCACTCGGCCCGCGCTCGGCCAGCGTGTCGATCGCGAGCAATGCGCCGGGCGGCACCGCGACGCTGTCGGTCGGGGGCGTCGGCATCGCGTTGCCGGCCCCGGAGCTGACGCTGTCGCAGCCGGCCATCGGCTTCGGCCTCGTGTCGATGGGCACGACGTCGATCGCGCGTTCGGTGACGCTGTCCAACACCGGCAGCGCGGCGCTGCTGATCAACGGCATCCAGAGCAGTTCGGCCGAGTTCAAGGCCAGCCACGACTGCGCCGCCAGCCTCGCACCGGGCGACGGCTGCAAGCTCTCGGTGACGTATGCACCGGCGTCCGAGAACGCGTCGGAGACGGTGGTCATCACGTCGAACGCCTTCAGCTCGCCGAACAGCGTGGTGCTGACCGGGCTCGGCTCCAGCGCGACGCTGCCGGTGCTGGCGTGGCAGGGCGGCACCAACGCGCTGGCCTTCGCCGCGACCGAGGTCGGCAAGACGGCGACCGGCGCGCCGCTGACGCTGGTCAACAACGGGCCGGGCAGCGCGACGGTGTCGGCCATCGGCACCTCGGGCGCGCAGGCCGATGCGTTCTCGGTCGGCGGCGGCACCTGCCTGGGCGGCATCAGCCTGGCGGTGGGCGCGAGCTGCACCGTGGTGGTCAGCTTCGTGCCCGATGGCGCGGGCGCGCGCAGCGCGGTGCTGCTGGTCGCAACCAGCGGCAGCAACCCGCCGGACGTCGCGCTCAGCGGCAGCGGGGTGTCGGGCTCGACCGGGGGTGGCGGTGGCACGACGCCACCGGACAACGGCGGTGGAGGCGGTGGCACGACGCCGCCGGCCACCGGCACGCTGGCGGTCGCGCCGGCGCTGCTCGACTACCGCTCGCTGGCGGTGCGCACCGGCGGGCGCAGCGAACCGCTGACGGTGCGCATCTCCAACAGCTCGGCCACGGCCGCCACGATCGCCTCGGTGACGACCACCGCGCGCTTCATCGTCGAATCGGGCCGCGCGACCGACGCCTGCCCCGGCGTGCCGTGGACGCTGGCCGCCGGTGCGTCGTGCACCGTGACGGTGGTGTTCGCGCCCGGCACCGGCGGCGCGATGACCGGCACGCTGAAGGTGACGTCGGCGACCGGCCAGGTCACCGAGGCGCAGCTGTCGGCGCAGGCCGAAACCACCTCGACCAATGAAGGCGCCGGTGCGCTCGATGCGCGCTGGCTGGCGCTGCTGGTGCTGGCCATCGGCGCGCTGGCGCGGCAACGACGAATCTCTCTTTTCACTTCCTCGAAGGAATCCTCGACATGAACCGCTTGTGCGCCCTCACGTTGGCGTTGTTGATCAGCCTGCCGGCCGCGGCCCTGGAAGCCGGCGCCCCGGCGCCCGAGTTCTCGCTCGCCGGCGCGCGCGGGCCGGTGAACCTTTCGGCCTACAAGGGCAAGGTGGTGTACCTCGACTTCTGGGCCTCGTGGTGCGGGCCGTGCCGGCAGTCGTTCCCGTGGATGAACGAGATGCAGGCGAAGTACGGCGCGAAGGGCCTGCAGGTGGTGGGCGTGAACCTGGATGCGAAGCGGGCCGATGCGGACAAGTTCCTGGCCGAGGTGCCGGCGAGCTTCGTGCTGGCCTTCGATGCGCAGGGCGACACGCCGCGCCGCTATGCGGTCAAGGGCATGCCGACCTCGCTGCTGATCGGCGCGGACGGCAAGGTGATCCAGGTGCATGCGGGCTTCCGTGAGGACGAGCGCAAGCAGCTGGAAGAAGCCATCGCCACCGCCCTGAAATGACATTCCCGATGACCCACCGAACCTGCGGCGCCTGGCTCCTGCTCGCCGCCACCCTGACCGGCTGCGCCGGCATCCAGCCCCCGCAACCCTGGGAGAAGGGCCTGCTCGCCAAGCCCGAGATGACCCTGGGCGGCGACGCGCTCGAACAGCGCTTCGACCTGCACATCCTGAACAGCAAGGAAGCGGCCTCCGGCGGCGCCGGCGTCGGCGGAGGTGGCTGTGGCTGCAACTGACCGCAAGTGGGGCAGCGTCACGCTGGCCGCCTTCGCGCTGCCCGGCGTGCTGGCCTGCGCACCGGCGCGTGCCGAGGAGCCGCCCGAGCACGGCCTGCTCGCCTTCAAGTACCTGCAGTACAAGGACAGCCAGGCGGTCGACACCCGCTACCCGTTCTACGACGGCAGCGAAGGCAGCCGCTTCAACCGCATCACCGTCAAGGCGCCGTCGCTGTACCTGCTGGTGCCGATGGGCCGCTGGTCGGTCGAAGGCTCGGCCGTCACCGACGACGTGTCGGGCGCGACGCCGCGCTACTACAGCGACGTGTCCGGCGCATCGCGCTCGCCCGGCATGGAGGACAAGCGCACGGCCGGCGACTTGAAGCTCACGCGCTACCTCGAGCGCGGCGCGATCGCGCTCGGCGCGGCCCACTCGAGCGAGAACGACTACAAGTCGAACGCGCTGTCGCTGGAAGGCCGCTGGGCCACCGAGGACAAGAACACCACCTTCAACGTCGGCCTCGGCGTCACGCGCGACACCATCGACCCGGTCAACCAGATCGTCATCGGCGAGCGCAAGCGCACCATCGAGGCGACGCTGGGCTTCACGCAGGCGCTGTCGCCGTACGACATCGCGCAGTTCGGCCTGACCTACTCGACCGGCCGGGGCTACTTCGACGACCCGTACAAGCTCTACGACCACCGCCCGCGCTCGCGCGATGCCGACATCGCGATGCTGCGCTGGAACCACCACTTCGAATCGCTGTCGGCCTCGCTACGCAGCAGCTACCGCTTCTACAGCGACAGCTACGGCATCCATGCCCACACGCTGGAAGCCGCATGGGTGCAGCCGGTGTCGGCGATGTTCTCGGTGACGCCGTCGCTGCGCTACTACACGCAGAGCGCGGCGGAGTTCTACTACGACCCGGTGCCGGACACCGCGGTGTACCCCGGCCCGGCCGGCAACCCCGAGTTCTCGTCGGCCGACCAGCGGCTGTCGGCCTTCGGCGGCGTCACCGTCGGGCTGAAGCTGGAACTGCGCCTGGGCACCTGGACCACCGACCTGAAGCTCGAACGCTACCAGCAGCGCTCGGCCTGGCGCGTCGGCGGCAAGGGCTCGCCCGGCATCGACACCTTCGACGCGACGATCGTGCAGTGGGGTCTCGCGACCACCTTCTGAAGGACTCCCCGATGAACGACACCCTCTTCCGCGCCCGGCGGGTCGCCTTGAGCGCCTTGCTGCTGCTGGCTGCCTGCGGCGGCGGCAGCGGCAATGACGCACCGGCGCCCGCGCCGACGGGGGGCGGCACGCCGTCGCCTGCGCCCGCGCCCGCGCCTTCGCCTGCCCCGGCTCCCGCACCGGCACCCTCGCCAGCGCCGGCTCCCTCGCCAGCACCAGCACCGGCACCAACTCCTGCCCCGGCACCGGCACCGGCACCGGCCCCATCACCCAGCCCTTCGCCGGCCCCGGCCCCCGCGCCCTCGGCCGCCACCTTGTCGTGGCGCGCGGTGAGCCTCGCGAGCGCCGAGTTCGCGCCCGGCAACCTGCCCGGCACCTACAACAGCGACTACGTCTACCCGTCCGCATCGAGTGCGGGCTACTTCAAGTCCAAGGGCATGAACGCGGTGCGCCTGCCCTTCCTGTGGGAACGCCTGCAGCCGGCGCTGAACCAGCCCTTCGACGCCACCGAGCTGTCGCGCCTGGCCGGCTTCGTCGAGCAGGTCACCGCCACCGGCGTCACCGTGCTGATCGACCCGCACAACTACGCCCGCTACCGCGGCAACCTGGTCGGTTCGAGCCAGGTGCCGAACGCCGCCTTCGCCGACTTCTGGTCGCGCCTGGCCACGCAGTTCAAGGGCAACCCGAACGTCGCCTTCGGGCTGATGAACGAGCCGCACGACATCGCGACCGAGCAGTGGCTCGCCGCGGCCAACGCCGCGCTGGCGGCGATCCGCAGCACCGGCGCGAGCAACGTCGTCACCGTGCCGGGCAATGCCTGGACCGGCGCGCACAGCTGGCTGCAGACCTGGTACGGCAGCGCCAACGGCAGCGTGATGAAGGGCATCGTCGACCCGGGGAAGAACATGGTGTTCGAGGTGCACCAGTACCTCGACAGCGATTCGTCCGGCACGCATGCCGAGTGCAGCAGCGCCACCATCGGCGCCGAGCGCCTGAAGGATTTCACCGCGTGGGCGCGCAGCAACGGCTACCGCGCCGTGCTCGGCGAGATCGGCGCCGGCGCGAACGACACCTGCAACCAGGCCGTCGCGGGCGCGCTCGACCACCTGAAGGCCAACGCCGACGTCTGGGCCGGCTGGGTCTGGTGGGCGGCCRGGCCGTGGTGGGGCAGCTACATGTATTCGATCGAGCCCGCGGGCAGCACCGACAAGCCGCAGATGGCCGTGCTCAAACCCTACCTGCAGTGACCCCACGCGTCCACAACCACAACACCCAGGGAGTTCCACCATGAAGATCCACACGCACCGGCGCATGCACGCCGGCATCGGCCTGCTGTTCTCGCTCGTGCTGGCCGCCTGCGGCGGCAACGACGGCAACGATCCGGCACCGCCGCCGACGAGCACGGCGCCCGCACCTTCCGGGACACCGGCCCCGGCACCGGCGCCATCCCCGTCCCCGTCGCCAGCCCCCGCACCGGCACCGGCACCTTCCCCTGCGCCGGCACCTTCGCCATCGCCTTCGCCGGCCCCTGCACCGTCGCCGGCACCGTCACCCGCACCGGCCCCCACACCTACACCGGCACCCACACCCGCGCCGGCACCTTCGCCCGCGCCCGCGCCGGCACCTGCCCCCGCCCCGTCCACGGGCCTGATCACCGCCGGCAACCCGTTCGCCGATGCGCTGTTCTACCTGGACCCCGACTACAGCAGCCAGGTCTCGCAATCGCTGGCCCGCGTGAACGCATCGGCCACCGACACCGCGCTGGTGAAGGCGGCGGCCAGGTTCCCGACCGCGGTGTGGCTGGACCGCATCGCCGCCATCGACGGGGCCAAGACCACGGGTGGCGCGATGGGCCTGGTGGATCACCTCGACGCCGCCGTCGCGCAGCAGAAGGCGCAAAGCGGCGGCACGCTCAAGCCGATGGCGATCCTGCTGGTGGTCTACGACCTGCCGGACCGCGACTGCGCCGCGCTCGCGTCCAACGGCGAGCTCAGCTCGGCCAACGACGGCCTGGCGAAGTACAAGACGCAGTACATCGACCGCATCGCCGAGATCGTCGCGCGCCCGGCCTATGCCGGCCTGCGCATCGTCACGGTGATCGAGCCGGACTCGTACCCGAACATGCTGACCAACGTCGGCATCGGCAAGACGGTGTGCGATTCGGTCAACCAGAAGGGCGTCTACGTCGACGGCATCCGCTACACGCTGAACAAGCTGTCGACGCTGAAGAACGTCTACATGTACCTCGACATCGCGCACTCCGGCTGGCTCGGCTGGGACAACAACCGTGCGAAGGCGATCGACGGCTTCAAGACGCTGGTGAAGGGCGCGACGCCCGGTGGCAGCCTGGGCATCATCCGCGGCTTCGCGAGCAACACCGCCAACTACACGCCGCTGGACGAGCCGTTCTTCGACGGGACCGACAACATCGTCGGCACCGGCGGCACGACGCAGTTCTACGAATGGAACCGCATGGTCGACGAGCTGAGCTACGTCGACAAGCTGCGCAGCGAGTTCGTGGCCGCCGGCTTCCCCGACACGCTGTCGTTCGTGATCGACACCTCGCGCAACGGCTGGGGCGGCGCGAAGCGGCCCCAGGCTGCGGCGGCCGACGTGGACGACATGCGCATCGACCGCCGCGCCCACCGCGGCAACTGGTGCAACGTGAAGGACACCGGCGTCGGCGAGCGCCCGCGCGCCAAGCCCGATGCGACGCGGCCCTACCTGGACGCCTTCGTGTTCGTGAAGCCGCCCGGCGCGTCCGACGGCACCAGCGACAGCACGGCCACCACGCCGAACGCCGAAGGCAAGCGCTTCGACGCGATGTGCGGCTCGGGCAACGTCGATGCATTGAGCGGCGCGCCCCATGCCGGGCAATGGTTCCACGACCAGTTCCTGATGCTGCTGCGCAATGCCTATCCCGCCATTCAATAAATCTACAGAACCCCGGAGAACACCCATGACCCTCACCACCCGCCCCCGCGCGGCCGCCCTGGCCGCCGCCGCTCTCCTTGCCGGCGCCGCCGCACCGGCCCTGGCTGCCGACTGGCCGTCGGGCTACTCGAAGTGCGCCGATGAAGGCGAGAACTGCAAGGCCGGCAGCAGCAAGCGCCTGGTGTCGTTCGGCATCAAGAACCAGTGGGTGACGAAGACCTTGTCGGGCAACATCGCCTGCACCACCGCGACCTTCGGTGCCGACCCGTATCCCGGCAAGACGAAGAAGTGCGCGGTCGGCCCGGTCGCCGCGCCGGCTCCGGCGCCCGCACCTTCGCCTGCACCGGCACCGGCACCAGCACCGAGCCCCGCCCCGGCGCCTGCACCCGCTCCGGCCCCCGCTCCCGCGCCGGCCCCTGCACCGTCGGCCGACGCCAGCACCGACATCGCCCCGGCCACCGGCTGGGCCAGCCAGTCCGGCGGCACGCGCGGCGGTTCGGCCGCGGCGGCCTCGGCGATCTACAAGGTCGACACCGCGACCGAACTGCGCGCCGCCATCAAGGCCGGCGGCGACACGCCGAAGATCATCAAGGTGAGCGGCCGCATCGACATGGCCGCGGCCGACAACGGCGGTGCGTTCAAGAGCACCTCGGACCAGTCGACGCGCGGTTCGCTGAAGCTGGGCAGCAACACGACGCTGATCGGCGTCGGCACGGGTGCGGGCCTGGTCAACGCGGCAATCAAGATCAACGGCGCCGACAACGTGATCGTGCGCAACCTGACCATCGTCGACCCCTGCGACGTGTCGCCGGTGTGGGACCCGAACGACGGCGACTCCGGCAACTGGAACTCGGAGTTCGACGGCATCACGGTCGACGACTCGACCCACGTGTGGATCGACCACAACACCTTCACCGACGCGCCGGTGACCGACGACCTGCTGCCGGTCGTCAACGGCAAACGCAAGCAATGCCATGACGGCGCGCTGGACGTGAAGAACGGCTCCGACTACGTGACCGTGTCGCACAACGTCTTCGCCCAGCACGACAAGAACAACCTGATCGGTTCGTCGGACAGCACCACCTCGGACAACGGCCACCTGACCGTGACCTTCCACAACAACCTGTTCACGAACATCACCGAGCGCGCGCCGCGCGTGCGTTTCGGCAAGGTGCACGTCTACAACAACCTGTACCAGGGCAGCAAGGCGGACGCGGCCTACCCGCACGGCTACAGCATCGGCGTGGCCTACCTGGCCAAGGTCATCTCGGAGGCGAACGTGTTCGAGATCCAGGGCGCCAACGGCTGCACCAGCGTGCTGAAGAACCCGGGCTCGTCGAGCAAGACCGGCGCGATCACCGACACCGGCTCGCTGGTGAACGGCGCGGCGCTGAACCTGTCGCAGTGCAGCTTCTCGGGCGACGTGGGCTGGACCGTGCCGTACAGCCGCAGCGCGCTGCTGCCGGCGGCCTCGGTGAAGGCGGCGGTGCAGGCGCAGGCCGGCGCCGGCAAGCTGACGGTCAAGCCATGAGATCTGGCGCGGGCCTGGGCCCGTTGTTCATCGCGGTGGCCGCGCTGGTGAGTGCCTGCGGTGGCAATTCGCAGGAAACGAACTGGAACGGCGAAGGCAGCAACGGGTCCGCGCTCGGGCCGGTGAACGGCGCGACACCGTCGCCGGCACCGGCCCCCGCGCCTTCACCCGCGCCGGTGCCGGCCCCATCGCCATCACCGTCGCYGGCCCCTGCGCCCGCGCCCGCGCCGACTCCTGCGCCTGCGCCAGCCCCGGCACCGACGCCAGCCCCTGCTCCCGCGCCGGCCACGCTGGCCTGCACCGACATGGCGCTGTGCGACGACTTCGAGTCGGCCTCGGCCGGTGCCGCGCCCGACACCGCGCGCTGGTCCGTCGGCGGACCGAACTGCTTCGACGGCAGCGGCAAGGCGACCATCGACAGTGCGGTGTCGCACAGCGGCAAGCAATCGGTGCGCATCGACCCGGGCAGCAGCTACTGCGGCCATGCCTTCATCATCAACACCAAGCCGGCCAGCATGGGCTCGGTGGTCTACGGGCGCTACTTCATCCGGCTCGCGCAGCCGCTGGGCGACCCGCACGTGACCTTCATGTCGCTGCACGACGCGATCGAGTCGAGCGACTCCAATGCGCAGGACCTGCGCATGGGCGGCCAGAGCGGCATCCTGATGTGGAACCGATCGAAGGACGATGCGACGCTGCCGTCGCTCAGCCCCACCGGCATCTCGCTGAGCGCGAAACTGCCGGCCGCCACCTGGACCTGCGTCGAGTTCGCCCTCGATGCCGCGATGGGCACGATGCAGACCTGGGTCGACGGCACGGCCGTCACCGGCCTGCAGCTGGACACGACGGCCACGCCCGACGTCGATGCCGCCTGGCTGAGCAGCCGCCCGGCATGGAAGCCGAAGGTCACCGACCTGAAGCTCGGCTGGGAGTCGTATGGCGGCACGGCCAACACCGTGTGGCTCGACGACATCGCGCTGCACACCAGCCGGATCGGGTGCGGGTCATGAGGGCACGGTTGCTGCTCGCCGCCTGCATCGCGCTGTGCGCCGGCCCGGTCTTCGCGGCGGACGACTTCCTCGACCCGGCGCAGGCCTTCCGCGGGACGGCCCGCGTGCGGGACGCGCAGACCCTCGAGGTGCAGTTCGACATCGCGCCGGGCTACCACCTGTACCGCGACCGCATCGCGGCCACCGGTTCGCCGCTGGGCGAGCCGGTGCTGCCGCACGGCACGCCGGAGTTCGACGCGGGGTTCGGCAAGACCGTCGAGGTGCTGCGCGGCACGGTGGCGCTGCAGTTGCCGCTGCGCAGCGCCACGGGCGAGGTTGCGCTGCAACTGAGCTACCAGGGCTGCGCCGACAAGGGCCTGTGCTACCCGCCTCAGGTCGCCGGCATCACGGCGCATGTGAAGGATGGCGCGCTGGCCGACGTGGCCTGGCTGCCGGAGGGCCTGCCGGTGGCCGTGGCAACGCCGGCGGTCGCCGCCCCGGCCCTCGCCTCGGCCGGGACAGCGGGCGGGCAGGTCGAATCGGCGCTGCGCTCGGGCAGCCTGCTGACGGTGTCCGGCGTCTTCCTGGTCGCCGGCCTGCTGTTGTCGTTCACGCCCTGCGTGCTGCCGATGGTGCCGATCCTGTCGTCGATCATCGTCGGCTCGTCCGGCCCGGTGTCGCGTGCGCGCGGCTTCGGCCTCGCGCTGGCGTATTCGCTCGGCATGGCGCTGGTCTACACGGCGCTGGGTGTCGCGGCCGGATTGGCCGGCGAAGGGCTGGCCGCCGCATTGCAAAACGCCTGGGTGCTCGGCGCGTTCGCGCTGCTGCTGGCAGGGCTGTCGCTGTCGATGTTCGGTGTCTACGAACTGCAGATGCCGAGCGCGATCCAGGAGCGGCTGAACGCCGGTGCCGGCCGCCTGCGCGGCGGGCGGCATGCCGGCGTGTTCGCGATGGGCGGGCTGTCGGCGCTGATCGTCGGGCCGTGCGTCGCGGCGCCGCTGGCGGGTGCGCTGGTCTTCATCAGCCAGTCGCGCGACGTGTTGATCGGCGGGCTGGCGCTGTTCAGCCTCGCCGCCGGCATGAGCGTGCCCTTGCTGCTGGTGGGCGTGTCGGCCGGCTCGCTGCTGCCGCGCACCGGTGCCTGGATGGAAGGTGTCAAGCACCTGTTCGGCGTGCTGCTGCTCGCGGTGGCGCTGTGGATCGTGTCGCCGGTATTGCCGGGGCCGGTGGTGATGGGCATCGTCGGCGCCGCGCTGCTGGTGGGCGCCGCCACGCTGTTCGGCGCGAGCGCGCGGGCGCGGCGCCTGACCCAGGGCCTGGCGCTGGTGCTGGGCGTCGTCGGCCTGTCGCAACTGGTGGGCGCGCTGGCCGGCGGCAGCGACCTGCTGCAGCCGCTGGCGGGCTTCACGGCGGGCACCGCGCGCAGCGAGGCCGCGGCCACGCCGGCCTTCCGCCGCGTGCGCAGCGTCGCCGAACTCGATGCGGCATTGGGTGCCGCCGCAGGCCGGCCGGTGATGCTGGATTTCCAGGCCGACTGGTGCACCGCCTGCAAGGAGATGGAGCACCGGACCTTCAGCGAACCGCCGGTGCAGGCACGGCTCGCGCCGGCCCTGCTGCTGCAGGCCGACGTGACGGCCAACAGCGCGGATGACCGGGCCCTGCTGAAGCGCTTCGGCCTGTTCGGCCCGCCGGGCATCGTGTTCTTCGATGCGGGTGGCCGAGAACGGCCGGGCACGCGCGTGATCGGCTTCCAGCCGCCGGCGGAGTTCGGCGCGTCGTTGACGGCCGCCGGTCTGTAGCCCGGACGTTGCCGACAGCGACGATGGCAGCCACCTCCGGATGGCTGCGGGCTCCTCGTCATTGGCGAAGCTGCTCGAAGCGCTTCGCTCGCGCCGCGACGGCACGCTGTACCGCATCCGCCTGTGTCTGTCCGGGTCCGATCCCCGGCAGCAACTGGGCTCACAGGCCGGCGGTGACGCCGACGAGCGCGAGCAGTTGCTCAGCCGCTTCGAGCGGCTTGGCCATGCGCTATCGCTTGTCGCCTCGGGGCTGCGCGCTGCGTGCCGGGAGCTTCAACGACATGCGCGGCAAGACGCTGGACCTGCTGTACGCCTACGACGCCCAGGTGCGGCTGGTGTACATGGAAGCCCCCGAGGCGGTGGTGTTCTCGCGCAACCAGCGGCGCGACACGACGCTGTCGAACAAGGACCTGGCGCGGATGCTGCACCGTTGGGAGGTGCCGATGCCGTGGGAGGCGCACGAGGTCGAGTATCCGTAGCCCGGATGCCCATCCGGGCTGTGTCGGACGAACCCCGGATGGGCATCCGGGCTACGCTGTCGATTCCGCCCGGCCTCGTTCGTCGTACCAGCACAAACACCCAGGAGATGACATGTCCAAACTCAAGGTAGCCGCCTTCTCGGTATCGCTGGACGGCTTCGGTGCCGGCCCGGACCAGAGCCTGCAGAGCCCGCTCGGCGTCGGCGGCGAGCAGCTGCACGAATGGTTCTTCGACACCACCGTGTTCCGTGCGATGACCGGCGCGGGCGGCGGCCAGGCCGACGTCGACGACGCCTTCGCCAAGCGCAGCTTCGACAACGTGGGCGCCTGGATTCTCGGGCGCAACATGTTCGGCCC
The DNA here is from genome assembly GCF_056404395.1 of Rhizobacter sp. P2_D12. NCBI lineage: Bacteria > Pseudomonadati > Pseudomonadota > Betaproteobacteria > Burkholderiales > Sphaerotilaceae > Rhizobacter > Rhizobacter sp. P2_D12. The sequence continues at coordinate 22,182 of NZ_JBFUEB010000075.1, forward strand.
GGTGCGCGGGCCCTGGCTGGACGACACCTGGAAAGGCTGGTGGGGCGACGAGCCGCCGTACCACGTGCCGACCTTCGTGCTGACGCACCACGCGCGCGCCCCGATCGAGATGAAGGGCGGCACGACCTTCCACTTCGTCACCGGTGGCATCCACGAAGCACTGGAACGGGCACGCCAAGCCGCCAACGGCCGCGACGTGCGCGTCGGCGGCGGCGTCGCCACGGTGCGGCAATACCTGCAGGCCGGCCTGATCGACGAGATGCACCTGGCGGTCTCGCCGATCCTGCTCGGACGCGGCGAAGCCCTGCTGCCAGGCATCGACCTGACGGCGCAGGGCTTCCGCTGCGTCGAGCACGTCGGCACGCCGAAGGCGCTGCACGTCGTGCTCGCCCGGGAATGACCGGGCCTTACCAGCCCACCCCGTAGTAGTCGTACACGCGGCGGCCGTAGCTGTCGTCGTAGGTGGGGTCGTTGCCGGCGGGATAGCGCGGCGCCTGCTCCAGCTGCGACTCCTTCAGCGGCACCACGTAGCCGTCGAGGTTGGTGTCGTACTTCAGCATGGCCCACGGCACCGGATAGCGGTCGGTGCCGACGCCCAGGAAGCCGCCGAACTCCAGCGCCGCGTAGCGCACCAGGCCCGAGCGCTTGTCGATGATCAGGTCGTCGATCGAGCCCAGCTTGTCGCCGTTGGCGCTGTAGACGGTGGTGCCTTCGACCTTGTCGGAAGAAATGACGGGATTGCCGCTCATGGGGGAACTCCTTCAACGCGATGCCGCCCGCGACATGCCGGCGGCGTGACGCCAAGGTTCGCCCGCGGGCCCGCCGCGCACCATCAGCGCAGGCCCGGCCGACCTGTAGGAATCGACCGCCTGCGTCCCGTTCAGGCCGCCTTGCTGCGCAGCCCGAGCAGGCTGACGCCGAGCACGACGAAGCTGCCGCCGAACACGCGGTTCAGCAGGCGCGCGCGGCGCGGATCGGCCAGCCGGCCCTTCACGCTGCGCGCGAGCAGCACGTAGAAGGCGTGCGCCACCACGGCGCAGCCGGCGAAGGTGACGGTGAGCAGCGCGAACTGCTCCATCGCGCCCTCGCCGCCCTTCATGAACTGCGGGAACAGCGCGGTGAAGAACAGGATCGCCTTCGGGTTGGTCAGCGCCACCGTCAGGCCGTTGCCGAACAGCCGCCATGCCGGCGTGCCGGCCCGTGCCTGGGGGCCGGAAGGGTCGGCGAACAGCGCGCCGCCGTGGCGCCATTGCCGCACGCCCAGGTAGACCAGGTAGCCCGCGCCCAGCAGCTTGAGCCCCAGGAAGGCCATCGCCGAGGTCTGCAGCACCACGCCCAGCCCCGCGGTGGCCGCGGCCGACACGATCAACAGCCCGACCGCATTGCCCGTCGAGCTGATCATCGCGCGCGCCGGGCCCACGCTGATCGAGTTGGACACCGCCAGCAGCACCGCCGGTCCGGGCGTGAAGGTGACGAACAGCGCGACGAACAGGAAGCCGAGCCAGCTGGCGAAATCCATGGGGCAGGTCCAGGGTGGGAAGACCGCCGATGGTAGCGACAAGGCCGATCCCGCGCAGCGATGCCTTGACATCCGTCAACCCGCCGCCGGCCACGTCCCCCTACCCTCGCGCCCATGCCATTGACACGCCGATTCGCCGGCAGTACACCCAGGCCCAACATCGGACCGGCAGCAGCCGGCCGCAGGGAGAACCACATGGCCGAGCCGTCGGACGTCCCCAGCAAGACGCAGGAGCGCACCGTGCTGCTGCTGTCGCTCGCGGTCATCGCGCCGGTGCTGGCCGTCGCCATCGTCGGCGGCTACGGCTTCCTGGTGTGGGTCTACCAGATGTTCGCCGGCCCGCCGGGCAGCTGAACGTGCAACCCACCCCCGAACTGCACATCGCGAGCCTGGTCGTCTACTCGACGCCGCGCCGCGCGCCTGCGCTGGCGGGCGTGCTGTCGGCGCTGCCCGGCGCCATCGTCCACGCGGTGGGCGACAACGGCAAGCTGGTCGTCACGCTGGAAGCCGACGGCGCCGTGCCGATGGTCGCGCTGGTGCAGCAGATCCAGCGCACCGACGGCGTGCTGTCGGCCGCGCTGGTCTACCAGCACGCCGACACCCTGGATTCGATGAACGAGGAGATTCCCGATGCCGATCGCCCGCAGGGACTTCATCCGGCAGACCGCGGCGGCGAGCGCCGCTGCGGTCGCCGGCCTGCCATTGCCCGGACTGGCCGAAGCACCCGCCGACGACCGTGAGCTGAAATGGTCCAAGGCGCCGTGCCGCTTCTGCGGCACCGGCTGCGGCGTCACCGTCGCCGTCAAGGACAACCGCGTGGTCGCGACGCACGGCGACATCGAGGCCGAGGTCAACAAGGGCCTGAACTGCGTCAAGGGCTACTTCCTGTCCAAGATCATGTACGGCCAGGACCGCCTGACGCGCCCGCTGATGCGCATGAAGAACGGCCGCTACGCGAAGGAGGGCGAGTTCGAGCACGTCACGTGGGACCAGGCCTTCGACGAGATGGCCGCGCAGTTCAAGCGCGTGCTGAAGGACAAGGGCCCCACCGCCGTCGGCATGTTCGGCTCCGGCCAGTGGACGGTGTGGGAAGGCTATGCCGCGCTGAAGCTGATGAAGGCCGGCTTTCGCAGCAACAACCTGGACCCGAACGCACGCCATTGCATGGCCTCGGCCGCGGTGGGCTTCATGCGCACCTTCGGCGCGGACGAGCCGATGGGCTGCTACGACGACATCGAGGCCGCCGACGCGTTCGTGCTGTGGGGCTCGAACATGGCCGAGATGCACCCCATCCTGTGGACGCGCGTGACCGACCGGCGCCTGAGCGGCAAGGACGTCAAGGTGGCGGTGCTGTCGACCTTCGAGCACCGCTCGTACGAGCTGGCCGACATCGAGCTCACCTTCACGCCGCAGACCGACCTGGCGATCCTCAACTACATCGCGCACCACATCATCTCGACCGGCCGCGTGAACCGCTCGTTCGTCGAGAAGCACACCACGTTCAAGCTCGGCAACCCCGACATCGGCTACGGCCTGCGGCCCGAGCACCCGCTGCAGAAGGCCGCGAAGAACGCCGGCGATGCCGGCGGCTCCAAGCCGATGAGCTTCGACGAGTTCGCCAGGTTCGTCGCCACCTACGACCTGGAATACACCGCGAAGCTGAGCGGCGTGCCGAAGAACCGCCTGCAGGCGCTGGCCGAGCTGTACGCCGACCCGAAGGTGAAGGTGATGTCGTTCTGGACCATGGGCTTCAACCAGCACACCCGCGGGGTCTGGGCCAACAACATGGTCTACAACATCCACCTGCTCACCGGCAAGATCGCGACGCCGGGCAACAGCCCGTTCTCGCTGACCGGCCAGCCCTCGGCCTGCGGCACCGCGCGCGAGGTCGGCACCTTCGCCAACCGCCTGCCGGCCGACATGGTGGTCACCAACCCCAAGCACCGCGCGCACGCCGAAGAGATCTGGAAGCTGCCCGAAGGCACCATCCCCGGCGTGCCCGGCTACCACGCGGTGCTGCAGAACCGCATGCTCAAGGATGGCAAGCTCAATGCCTACTGGGTGATGGTGAACAACAACATGCAGGCCGGCGCCAACCTGACGCAGGAAGGCTACCCGGGCTACCGCAACCCCGACAACTTCGTCGTCGTGTCGGACGCCTACCCCACCGTGACCTGCCTGGCCGCCGACCTGATCCTGCCGGCCGCGATGTGGGTCGAGAAGGAAGGTGCCTACGGCAACGCCGAGCGCCGCACGCACTTCTGGCACCAGCTGGTCAGCGCACCGGGCGAGGCCCGCTCCGACCTGTGGCAGCTGATGGAGTTCGCGAAGCGCTTCAAGGTCGAGGAGGTATGGCCGGCCGAGCTGATCGCGAAGAAGCCCGAAGTCCGCGGCAAGACCTTGTTCCAGGTGCTGTTCGAGAACGGCCAGGTCAACGCCTTCCCGGCCTCGCAGGTGGAGGCCGGCTACGCCAACGACGAGGCCAGGGCGTTCGGCTTCTACCCGCAGAAGGGCTTGTTCGAGGAGTACGCGCGCTTCGGCCGCGGCCATGGCCACGACCTGGCGCCGTTCGACCGCTACCACCAGGTGCGCGGCCTGCGCTGGCCGGTGGTCGACGGCAAGGAGACGCGCTGGCGCTACAAGGAAGGCTCGGACCCCTACGTGAAGCCCGGCAGCGACTGGCAGTTCTACGGCAACCCCGACGGCCGGGCCGTGATCTACGCACTGCCCTACGAGCCGCCGCCCGAGATGCCCGACAAGGACTTCCCGTTCTGGCTGTCCACCGGCCGCGTGCTGGAGCACTGGCATTCGGGCTCGATGACGCGCCGCGTGCCCGAGCTGCACCGCGCGGTGCCGAACGCCGTCTGCTACATGCACCCCGACGATGCGAAGGCGCTGGGCGTGCGGCGCGGCGTCGAGATCGAGATCGCCTCGCGGCGCGGCAGCATGCGCACCCGGGTCGAGACGCGCGGGCGCAACAAGCCGCCGCGCGGGCTGGTGTTCGTGCCGTGGTTCGACGCCAGCCAGCTGATCAACAAGGTCACGCTGGACGCCACCGATCCGATCTCGTTCCAGACCGATTTCAAGAAGTGCGCGGTGCGCATCACGAAGGTGTGAGACCGCCGGGAGACCCCATGAACGCCATCCGATTGCTCGCGCTGGGCTGGGCCCTGGCCTGCGCCGCGGCCGCCGCGGCCCCGCCGCTGCTGCAGGACGCGCTGCGCGGCCCGACCGCCATCCTCGACACCACCGTGCCGCCGCTGCTGACCAACGCGGTCAACGACGACCAGCGCCGCACGCGCAACTACGCCATGCAGCCGCCGATCATCCCGCACCGGGTCGACGGCTACCAGGTCGACCGCAACTTCAACAAGTGCCTGGACTGCCATGCGCGCGCGCGCACCGAGTTCAGCCAGGCGGTACCGGTGAGCGCCACGCACTACATCGACCGCAGCGGCAAGGTGCTGGCGCAGATCTCGACGCGCCGCTACTTTTGCCAGCAATGCCACGTGGCCCAGGAGCCGGCACGCCCGCTGGTCACCAACACCTTCGAGGACGTCGACACGGTGCTGCGCAAGGCCGCAGCACCGCCCCCCGCCAAGCACTGACCGGAGGCCCGCCGTGCGCCCATTCCCGACCCGCTTCTGGAAGATCCTGGCGCGCCCGAGCGTGCACTTCAGCCTCGGCTTCCTGATCCTCGCCGGCTTCATCGCCGGCGTGGTGTTCTGGGGCGCCTTCAACACCGCGATGGAGGCCACCAACACCGAGGCCTTCTGCACCGGCTGCCACGAGATGCGCGACAACGTGTTCGCCGAGCTGAAGACCACCATCCACTACACCAACCGCTCCGGCGTGCGCGCGGTGTGCTCCAACTGCCACGTGCCGCACGCCTGGACCGACAAGATCGCGCGCAAGATGCAGGCCTCGAAGGAGGTCTGGGGCAAGGTGTTCGGCAGCATCGACACGCCGGAGAAGTTCCAGGCCAAGCGGCTCGAGCTGGCGCGCCACGAATGGGCGCGCTTCAAGGCCAACGACTCGCTGGAGTGCCGCAACTGCCACAACTACGACTCGATGGACTTCACGCGACAGAGCGTGCGCGCGCAGAACATGCACTCGACGCACCTGGCACGCAAGGACAAGACCTGCATCGATTGCCACAAGGGCATCGCGCACCGGCTGCCGCACATCCCGCCGGGCGAGGCCCCCACCGACACGCCCGGGCAGGAGGTGCCCCAGCCCGAGCAGGCGGCGCAGGCCGACACCCGCCCGGTGGCACCGGCGCGCTGAAGCGGCATCGCATCCGCGATTGACATTTCGCAATGGGCGCTCAGGTTCCCGACGAGGAAAGGGCCGCGGGCCCCCGTGGGCTGGCTATCGTGTGGCGCCCATTGTTGCGACGACCCCCACCATGACCCCCTCCTCCGCCCCCACCGACACCCTGCAGGACACCCTGGCCCGCAGCGGCCTCGCGCCGCTGCGCCTGGGCGGCCGCACGCTGCTGCCCATCGTCCAGGGTGGCATGGGCGTGGGCATCTCGGCACACCGCCTGGCCGGCACGGTGGCCGGGCTGGGCGGCGTCGGCACGATTTCGTCGGTCGACCTGCGCCGCCACCACCCCGACCTGATGGAACGCACGCACGGCCTGCCGATCGGCACGGCCTGGGCCACCGCGGCCGCCAAGACCGCGATCGACGAGGCCAACCTGGTGGCGCTGGACCGCGAGATCCACGCGGCGCGCGCGCTCGCCGGCGGGCGCGGGCTGCTGGCCATCAACGTGATGCAGGCGGTCGGCGAGTACGCGCCGTCGGTGCGCTGCGCATTGCAGTGCGGCATCGACGCGGTGGTGGTGGGGGCCGGCCTGCCGCTGGACCTGCCGGACCTGGCGCGCGAGCACCCGAAGACGCTGCTGGTGCCGATCCTGTCGGACGCGCGCGGCGTGCAGCTGCTGCTGCGCAAGTGGGAGCGCAAGCAGCGCCTGCCCGACGCGATCGTGATCGAGCACCCGGGCCTGGCCGGCGGGCACCTCGGTGCGGCGCGCATCGGCGACCTGCACGACACGCGCTTCGACTTCGACCAGGTGATCCCGCAGGTGCTGGCCTTCCTGCGCGAGCACGGCGTCGAGAAGGAGATCCCGCTGATCGCCGCCGGCGGCGTGCGCTGCTTCGCCGACATCGCGCGCCTGCAGTCGCTCGGCGCCGCCGCGGTGCAGCTGGGCACGCCCTTCGCCGTCACGACCGAGGGCGATGCGCACGACGGCTTCAAGCGGGTGCTCGCCGAGGCGCGCGACGAGGACCTGGTCGAGTTCACCAGCGTGGCCGGCCTGCCGGCGCGCGCGGTCGCGACGCCGTGGCTGCGCAACTACCTGAAGGCCGAGTCGCGCCTGCAGCAGAACGCGCAGGTCAAGCCGCGCTGCACGCTGGCCTTCGACTGCCTGGCCCAATGCGGCCTGCGCGACGGGCTGGCCGACTGGGGCCAGTTCTGCATCGACACCCAGCTCGCCGCGGCGCTGCGCGGCGACCTGCGCAAGGGCCTGTTCTTCCGCGGCGTCGGCGCCCTGCCGTTCGGCAGCGAGATCCGCAGCGTGCGCGAGCTGATGGAGCGGCTGCTGTCGCCCGGGCAGCCGGCCACCGCCTGAGCCGCCGTGCCGATCCACTACGCCCGCAGGCTGGTCGGCGCGCAGCGCACGCCGCGCGCCAATCGCCACCTCGGCCTGGGGCTGGCCGGTGTCGCCGGCGCCGCCAATGCCGGCGGCTTCCTGGCGGTGCAGCAGTACACCTCGCACATGACCGGCGTGGTGTCGGCGATGGCCGACCACCTGGCGCTGGGCGACTGGCTGCTGTTCGCCGCCGGCCTGGCCAGCCTGGGCTGGTTCGTGCTGGGCGCCATCGCCTCGACCTTGATGGTGGGCTGGGCGCGCCGACGCCGGCTGCACAGCGAGTACGCCGCGCCGCTGCTGCTCGAGGCGCTGCTGCTGCTGTGCTTCGGCCTGATGGGCCAGCGGCTGGCGAGCGTCGGCAGCCTGATGGCGCCGGCCACCGTGAGCCTGCTGTGCTTCGTGATGGGGCTGCAGAACGCGGTCATCACCAAGCTGTCGGGCGCCGAGATCCGCACCACCCACGTCACCGGCATCGTCACCGACATCGGCATCGAGATCGGCCGCCGCCTGCAGCCGGGCAATGCGGTGCCCGACGCGCTGCGCCTGCGCCTGCTGCTGCAGATGGCGGGCGCCTTCTTCGCCGGCGCGCTGTCCGGCGCGATCGGCTTCAAGGCCATCGGCTACGTGTTCACCGTGCCGCTGGCGCTGCTGCTGGTGCTGCTGGCCGCGGTGCCGGCGGCCGACGACCTGGCGGGCTGGCTGCGCGCGCGCAAACGCTGACCGCGCTGACGATCGGCAACGCACGCATCCACGCCGCCAACGGCCTGCTGCACCTGGCCTGCCGCGACGAGGCGCTGTGACCCGTCAAGGCCGCACGCTGGCCTCGATCTCGGCCAGAAGCAGCGCCGGCTCCAGCGGGCGCATCAGGTAGCGCACCGCGCCCAGCTCCAGCCCGAGCCGGCGCGACGACTCGTTCCAGTGTGTCGACGACAGGAAGATGAACGGGATGTCGTGCAGCGCCGGGTCGGCCTTCACCGCGCGGATGAAGTCGAAGCCGTTGCCCTCGCTCATGCCGACGTCCGAGATGATCAGCGCCGGCAGCCGCTCGCGCGCGATGCGCAGCGCAAGGCTGGGCGTCAGCGCCGTCAGCACCTCGTAGCCGTGCGGCTCCAGCAGGTCGCGCTTGAGCTCGAGGTTCAGCGGCGTGTCGTCGACCACCAGGATGGTGGCGCCCTGGATCGCCGGCCGGCTCGCGGCAGGCGCCGGCGCACCCGCCGCGCCGTTGACGTTGCGCAGGCCCGGCGGCAGCAGCTGGTTGACCGTCTCGATGAAGCCGAGCGGCTCCAGCGGCTTCGAGATGTAGCCGTCGAAGCCCTGCGCCATCACGCGGTCGCGGTCGCCCACCATCGCGAACGCGGTCACCGCGACCAGCGGCACCGCGCGCAGGTCCGCGTCGGCCTTGGCCACGCGTGCGAACTCCAGCCCGTCGATCTCGGGCATCTGGATGTCGCACAGGATCAGGTCGGGCTTCTCGCGCCGCGCGATGTCCAGCCCGATGCGTCCGTCGACCGCCTTCAGCGTCTCGAAGCCGAACGCGCGCAGCAGGTAGTCCATCAGCTCGCGGTTCATCGCGTTGTCCTCGACGATCAGCACCCGGGCGCCCATGCCATCAACCCTGCCGGACCGGCAGCACCAGCGTGAAGCGGCTGCCCCGGCCGACCTCGCTGTTCAGCTCGATGCGCCCGCCCAGCAGCTCGGCCAGCTTGCGGCTCAGGTAGAGGCCGAGGCCGGTGCCTTCGGTGCGGGCCCGCGCGGCGCTGCTGCCCACGCGGGCAAAGGCCTGGAACAGCGTGGCCTGGTCCTGCGCCGAGATGCCGGCGCCGGTGTCGGCCACCGACAGCTCGACGCGGCCGTCCGGCTCGCGCCCGGCGAACTCGACCGCCAACGACACCGCGCCGGCCTCGGTGAATTTGATCGCGTTGTTCACCAGGTTGATCAGGATCTGGTGCACCGCGCGCCGGTCGGTGCGCACCTCGATCGCGCCGTCGGGCATCTGCACCAGCAAGCGCAGGCCCTTGGCCTCGGCGGCGGGGCGCAGCGTGGCCACCACCTCGTCCACCAGCGTGCGGCAGCCCACCGGCACCAGCTGCATCTGCACGTTGCCGGAGTCGATCTTGGCCAGGTCGAGCAGGTCATTGATCAGCGACAGCAGGTGCTTGGCGCTGGACTGCACCATGTTCAGCTGCTTCTCCTGGTCGGGCGTCAGCGGGCCGGGCAGCTTCATCAGCAGCAGGCCGGTGAAGCCGATCACCGCGTTCAGCGGCGTGCGCAGTTCGTGGCTCATGGTCGCAAGGAACTTGTCCTTGGCCTGGTTGGCCCGCTCGAGCTCGACGTTCTTCTCCTGCAGCGCATGCTCGACGCGGCGGCGCTCGGAGATGTCGCGGATCGAGCTGCTGACCAGCGTGCCGTCCTCGGTCTCCAGCGGGCTCAGGCTGATCTCGACCGGGAATTCCGAGCCGTCGCGGCGCCGCCCGTGCAGCTCCAGGCCCTCGCCCATCGAGCGCACCCGCGGGTCGGCGATGAAGCCCATGCGGTGGCGAGGGTGGTTGCCGCGGAAGCGCTCGGGCACCAGGATGTCCACCGATTGGCCGAGCAGCTCGGCGCGCGGGTAGCCGAACAGCCGCTCGGTCTGCGTGTTGACCAGCACGATGTCGCCGTTGCGATCGACGATGACGATGGCATCGGGGGCCGATTCGAGCAGCCCGCGGAACTTCTGCTCGGCCTTGCGGCGGTAGGTCATGTCGCGGATCGCGCTCATGCCCATGCGGCCGACCTCGGTCTCCAGCGGGCTCAGGCTGATCTCGACCGGGAACTCCTCGCCGTTCTTGCGCAGCCCGTACAGCTGCAGGCCGAGGCCCATCTCGCGCGTGCGCGACTGCGCCATGTAATGCGCGCGGTGCCCGACGTGCGCGCCGCGGAAGCGCTCGGGCATCAGCATCTCCAGCGGCCGGCCGGCAATCTCGTTGCGCCCGTAGCCGAACACGGCCTCGGCCTGGCCGTTGACGAACACGATGCGGCCGATGTCGTTGACGATCACGATCGCGTCCGGCGTCGATTCGAGCAGGCCGCGGTAGCGCGTGTCGATCAGGCCGGCGTCGCGCTGCACCTTCATGTGGGTGACGTCGGCCATGCGGTGCGCATGCCCGCTGCCGTGGCCGTCCAGCGCCTGCAGCGCCTGGGTCGAGGCCAGCACGTAGATCAGCGAACCGTCCTTGCAGCGGCGCACCACCTCGCGGCTGCGCGCCTCGCCCGGCGCTTCGGGCTGGCCCGGCGGCGCCAGCAGCTCCGACAGCAGCCGGCCCAGCGCCTCGTCGCGCCGGTAGCCGAACATCGCCTCGGCGGCCGGGTTCCACCAGGCGACACGACCGTCGTCCCCGGTGGCGATCAGGGCGTCCGGCGACTCCTGCGAAAGTCGCGCGGCCAGGGGGTCGGCGGTGGTCATGGCGAGTCCTCCCCGCACGGCGGCCGAACAATGCGGCGGCCGCGTGCAGCGCGTTGTTGTGGGTGTAACCGCCTGCATTGGGCACCTTGGTGGCCCGTTCTGCAAGGGGCTTGACGCAGCGCAAACCGGCGCCGCGATGCCCCGTACACCCCGCGGCAGTCCGGTCGATAGCCCAGGCATCCCGCCGATCCGGAGCCCGCGATGCGCCACCTTCCGCCCTGCCACGACACCGAGTACGAGGTGCTCGAGCACCACACGCTGGTGTCGATGACCGACCTGAAGGGCCGCATCGTGCACTGCAATGCCGCCTTCATCGAGGCCAGCGGCTACGCGCGCGAGGCGCTGCTGGGCCAGCCCCACAACCTCATCCGACACCCCGACATGCCGGCCGAGGCCTTCCGCGACCTGTGGCAGACCATCCAGGGCGGGCGACCGTGGTCGGGCACGGTGAAGAACCGGCGCGCCGACGGCCGCCACTACTGGGTGCAGGCCAACGTGACGCCGGTGCTGGAGGACGGCGCCCCGGTCGGCTACATGTCGGTGCGCACGCGGGCCACGCGCGAGGCGATCGCCCAGGCGAGCGCGCTGTATGCGGCGATGCGCGGCGAGGCCGGCGGCCGGCGACGGCTGCGCCTGCACCGCGGGCGCCTGGTTCGCGCCGGCTGGCTCCGCCTGGCCGGGCGGCTGTTGCCGGTGCTGGCCGGCCCGGGGCTGGCCGCGCTGCTGCTGGCCGCGCTGTCGTTCGGTGCCGGGCTGCTGGCGGCCGGCGGCAGCCCGCTGGCGCTGGGCGGCGCGC
>NZ_JBFUEB010000076.1:0-33256 GCF_056404395.1 Rhizobacter sp. P2_D12
GGGCTTCTTCACCTCCTCGATCACCTTCGTCTCGATCGGCGCCCTCACCACGTCGACCACCTTCTTGGCCAACCCGGTCAGCAGCGCATACACGATCGCCGCGTGAAACAAAATGACAAACCCGATCCCGACCAGGTGGCGGCGGGGGTCGGCTTGTCGCTTGGAAAAGTCCATACGCTGGGATCTCCAGTGTGGAAACGCAAACGTTCGAGGTTAACAAAAATGCCCGCCGGCTTGTGGCCAGCGGGCAAATCGGTGGAGACCCTCGCGCGAAGCGCCAGCCGGCTCCCGCCGGCGGCGCCCCATCAGGCCTCTTTCAGTCGATGACGATCAGAAGGCGTACGCGGCACGCACGTACACGAAGCGACCACGCGGGTCGGCGTACTGCGGGTCATAGCCGGACTGGAACGAGAAGCTCTGGTTGGTGTACGGGGGATCCGAATCCATCAGGTTCTTCGCACCGACCGTCAGGCGCAGGCCCTTGATGCCGGAGTACGTGACTTGAGCGTCATAGATCTCGTACGGGCTCACGCGACGCGGCAGCGGGTTGCCGTCCGCATCCGAACCCGGCACGTCGTGGTAGCCGCTCTGCCAGTTCAGGCCGAGGGTGACGTCCCACGGGCCGGTCGACCAGTTCACGAACTGGTAGGTCTTCAGGCGCGGGATCACGCCACCCGTGGTCGCGTTCTCCAGGTTGCCCACGTTCGGCGAGAACGTGCCGTCCGGATTCTGCGTGTCGTACTTGATGAAGTACGTGCCGCTGAAGCCGAGCGTGAAGCGGCCATAGCCTTCGGTCGGCAGGCGCCACTTCAGGTCGATGTCGACGCCCGACAGCTTGGTTTCGCCGGTGTTCAGGTTGGTCTGGTCGATGTTGATGATCGCGCCAGGGATCGTCACGCCGTTGACCACTTCATCCGGACCACGGGTGACGTAGTTGCCGTACTTCGCCAGGTTGCCCAGGATCACCGCTTGCGGCAGGCCGTTGGAGATCGTGTCCTTCAGCTTGATGTGGAAGTAATCCAGGCTGGCGGAGAAGTTCTTCGTCGGCTCGAGCACGATGCCCGTCGTGAAGTTGGTCGACTTCTCCGACGACAGCGTGGGCTTGCCGCCGTTGGTGGTCGGGAACTGCGTATCGCAATCCTTCACGCCGTCTTCGGTGATCGGGCAGCGCACCGGATCGGTCAGGCCGGTCTGCGAGACGCCGGTGGTGGACGGCGAATACAGGTCTGCCAGGCTGGGAGCCCGGAAACCCTTGCTGACGGAACCGCGCCACAGGAAGCGGCTGCTCGGCTGCCAGCGCAGGCTGAGCTTCGGCGTGGTCGAGCTGCCGGTGCCTTCGTAGTTGTCGTAACGGACGGCGCCGTCGGCCTCCAGCGTCTTGGTGATGGGCACCACCAGTTCGCCGAACACCGAGGTCACGTTGCGCGACTTGTCGACCGCGCCCAGGTTGCCGCCGTAGCCCGAGATGTCGCCCTGGGCGATCTCGGTGCTGGGGTTGAACTGGTACTTCTCCTTGCGGTACTCGGCGCCGACCGCCACCGACATCGCGCCGGCGTCGAGCTGCATCACTTCACGCGAGACGTGGCCGCTCAGGCTGTCCAGCGTGGACTTGACCGAGAACGCGTCGCCGGTGAAGTTGGCGGCACGGATCTGCGCCAGCGTGTCGGCGGTGTTGTCGCCGAAGAAGTTCACCGAACCGCTGTTCAGCAGCGGCAGGATCTTCGAGTAGATCGGGTAGCCGTCGTTGACCTGCTCGCGCACCTTGCTCTGGCTGTGCAGCGCGGAGACGTCGAAGTCCCAGCCGCCGGCCGAGCCCTTGGTGCCCAGCACCATGCGCGGTGCTTCGGCGATGTCGGTCAGGTCGCGGTTGCCGCTCAGCGCAGCGCGGTAGCGCACGCGCAGATCCGGCAGGGCGGCCGTGGTGCCGATCTTGCTTTGCACCCAGGCCGTCGGGTAGTACGGCGAGCTGGGCTTCAGGATGATCGTGGACGACGGGAAGGTCGTGTACTGGTTGTACGGCGCCTGGTTCGCCAGCGGGTTGTTCAGCGGAATCGTGAACTGGTCAGACAGCGGCACCGGCTGGATGATGGTGTTCGTCTTGTTCCGGTTGAACGACGCCTCGGCATAAGCCTCGATGCTGTCGGTGATCGCGAACTTGGCCGAACCGAAGATGCTCACGCGCTCGGTGTCCGGCAGCAGGGCCACCATCGACGCCGGGTCGAAGCGGCAGACGGCCGGCCCGAACACGGGGTCGATCGACGAGTAAGGCGGCACGCAGCCCGTCGCATTGGTCGGGTTGCCCGAAACCTGCGATGCCGCAGGCGTACCCGGGACGGAAGCGACGTTCGCCGGGAAGGTGTTGCCCGAGGTCGTGGTGACCTGGTTCTCGACGTTGTACGAGTGGCTCGCGAAACCGCGGTCGCGGCCGTACAGCGCCGATTCCTTCTGGAACGAACCGACCAGCATCACGTTGAAGCGGTCGGTCGCCAGGTTGCCCATGCCCCAGCTGAGGCTGGCGCGCTTGGAGTCGCCGGCGCTGCCGCGGGTCGGCGTGCCGTACTCGACGGAGATTTCAGTGCCCTGGAAATCCTTCTTCAGGATGAAGTTGATCACCCCGGCGATCGCGTCCGAACCGTAGATGGCCGATGCGCCGTCCTTCAGCACTTCGACGCGCTCGATGGCCGACAGCGGGATGCTGTTGACGTCGACCGAGACGGAGTCGTTCGTGAAGCCGATGCCGTACGGGGCGATGCGCTTGCCGTTCAACAGCACCAGCGTGCGGGTGGAGGTGAGGCCACGCAGCGAGGTGGACGAGATGCCGCCCGTGGTCGCGCCGGAGCCCGACGAGGCGGTCAGGCCGCCCGAGCTGCTCACCGCGCTGACGGTCTGCAGCAGCTGCTCGACCGTGGTGGCGCCGGTGCGGGCGATGTCTTCGCGCGTCAGCACCTGGACCGGCAGCGCCGTCTCGGCATCGATCCGCTTGATCGACGAGCCGGTGATCTCGACGCGTTCGAGCTGCTGCTGAGCGAGAGCAGGCAGTGAGCCGAGCGCAAGGCTGCCGCCGAACGCCAACATCAGGCCGGTGCAGACCTTCGTTCTTCTAAACATGTGATCTCCTAAAACACTGAAAGGTTGATCGATAAACCCACTCTCACAGCAAGTCATGTGCCGGCTTTATGAACCTGCCATGACCTGTCCGCAAAGACATGTAAAAGAATTGTCACTGAAGGGATAAGGGGTCTCTTCAGGGTATTCCTTGATCGCTTCAGAGGCCCTGCGCGTGCAAGTGGGGCGCGCGCCGAGGAGACGCGCGGGGCGATGGCGGGAAACCCAGGCTGCATGCGGGTTTGCGGCCGATTCACCGCAAGACGGCGGCTCATCCGATGACACACTTCGACGCGCACCTGGTCACCGATCCCAGGCTTGCAAGGACACAGCCGTTGGCCCTGTGCAACAGCCTTCGAAAGTTGCCGCCCAAAGCGCGGCCCGGCCCGCGGGAAGCGGGCTCTTCGCCATCGATGGCGCGCAGCCGTCGATGCGTTACGGCGATGACATCAGGCGCCCAGTTCGGCCCTGATTCGGGGCACCGCCGCAAGCAAGGTGCGCGTGTAGCTCGATTGCGGTGAGGAGAGCACCGATTCGGTGGAACCCGATTCCTCGATGCGGCCCTTCTGCATCACCGCCACGTGGTCGGCGATGTACTCGACGACACCGATGTTGTGCGTGATGAAAAGGTACGACACACCGAGCTCGCGCTGCAACTCGCGCAGCAGGTTCAGGATCTGCGCCTGCACCGACACGTCGAGCGCCGAGGTCGGCTCGTCGCAGACGATCAGCTTCGGGTTCACCGCCAGCGCGCGCGCGATCGCGATGCGCTGGCGCTGGCCGCCCGAGAATTCATGCGGGTAGCGCTGCAGCGCATCGCGCCGCAGGCCCACCTGGTCGACCAGGTTCTCGAGCAGCGCGCGCCGCGCCGCCTCGTCCAGCTCGGGACGCAGCGCGAGCAGGCCTTCCTCGAGCACGTCGAACACGCGCATGCGCGGGTTCAGCGATGCGAACGGGTCCTGGAAGATGATCTGCACCGCGCGCCGCGCATCGCGCAGCGCATCGCCCTCGAGGCTGAACAGGTCCTGGCCCTGGAACAGCGCCCTGCCCTCGATCACCGCCTGGCGGCGCAGCAGCTGCACGATGGCCTTGCCGGTGGTCGTCTTGCCGCAACCGGATTCGCCGACCAGCGCCAGCGTCTCGCCGGGCTGGATGCCGAACGAGATGCCGTCGACCGCGTTGAAGCTGCCCTGCGCGCGCTGCAGCAGCCCGCGGCGGATCGGGAAGCGCACCGACAACTGCTGCACATCGAGCAGCAGTGGCTGGTCTAGACCAGCTTCGGTGCGCTTTGCGGCCACCGCGACGATGCTCTCGCCCTGGATCGGGGCGGCGTCGGCGGGCAGCGCACCATCGCGAGACAGGTCGCGATAGAGGATGCAGCGCACGTTGCGCCGCGTGCCGAGGTCGATCAGCTCCGGGATGGTGGTGTGGCACTCGGGCATCACGCGGTCGCAGCGCGGCGCGAAGCGGCAGCCGGTGAAGTCCTGCCACAGCGGCGGCACGGTGCCGGGGATCGCGGCCAGCCGGCCGCCGCGCTTGTCGGCGTCGGGCAGCGCCCGCAGCAGCAGCCTGGCGTACGGGTGCTTCGGCGAGCGGAAGAACTCCTGGCTGGTCGCCTCTTCGATGATCTGCCCGGCGTACATCAGCGCGACGCGGTGCGCCATGCCGGCCACCACCGCCAGGTCGTGCGTGATCAGCAGCAGGCCCATGCCCTGCTCGCTCTGCAGCTGCTTCAGCAGGTCGAGGATCTGCGCCTGGATCGTCACGTCCAGCGCGGTGGTCGGCTCGTCGGCGATCAGGAAATCGGGCTCGGCCGCCAGCGTCATCGCGATCATCACGCGCTGCTTCTGGCCGCCGCTCAGGCGGAACGGGTATTCGTCGATGCGGCGTGCCGGCTCCGGGATGCCGACCTTGCCCAGCCACTGGATGGCCTTCTCGCGCGCAGCGGCGCCGCGCAGCTCGGTGTGCGCCTCGATCGCCTCGACGATCTGCTCGCCCACGCGCTTGACCGGGTTCAGGCTGGTCGACGGCTCCTGGAAGATCATGCCGATCTTGCCGCCGCGCACGCTGCGCATGCGCGACTCGGGCAGCGCGAACACGTCCTCGCCCTCGACGTGCAGCGAGCCCTGCGTGACGCGGCCGTTGTCGGGCAGCAGGCGCATCAGCGCGAGCGCGGTCATGCTCTTGCCGCAGCCGGACTCGCCGACCAGCGCGAAGGTCTCGCCGCGCGCGATGGTCAGGCGCAGCCCGTCGATGGCCTTCACGAGGCCGGCATCGGCGTCCAGCGCCACCTTCAGATCATTGACTTGCAACATGGCGGCGGCTCAGCGGGAAGGACGGTTCACGCGGGCCAGCCGGCCCAGCGGATTGCGGCGCGGCCGGAAGATGCGCGCCCGCGGATCGAACGCGTCGCGCACGCCGTCGGCGAACAGGTTGGCCGCCAGCACCAGCGCCACCATGAAGCTGAACGCCGCGGCGAACGACCACCACACCACCGGGTCGCGCGACATCTCGTTGCGCGCCAGGTTGATCATGCCGCCGAAGCTGTTCATCGACGGGTCGACGCCGACGCCGACGTACGACAGCACCGCCTCGTAGAGGATCAGCGCCGAGAAATCGAGCACCGTCGTGATGATGATCAGGTGCACCACGTTCGGGAAGATGTGCCGCACCATGATGCGCCAGTCGCTGACGCCGAACGCGGTGGCGGCCTGCACGTAGTCGAGCTCGCGCAGCTTCATGGTCTCGGCGCGCAGCAGCCGGCACAGCGTGGCCCAGCCCGTCAGCCCGAGGATCACGCACAGCAGGAACAGCCGCACGTCGGCGCGCTCGGCGCCGGTCTCGAACAGGTCGGGATGGGTGTCGATGAAGACCTGCATCATCAGCACGCAGGCGGCGATCAGCAGCACGTTCGGCACCGACGACAGCGTGGTGTAGAGGTACTGGATGACCTCGTCGATCCAGCCCTTGAAGTAGCCGGCGAGGATGCCCAGGCCGACCGCGAGCGGAAGCGTTGCCACGGTCGACAGGCTGCCGATCACGAACGCGGTGCGGATGCTCTTGAAGGCCTGGTACAGCACGTCGTTGCCGGTGCGGTCGGTGCCGAACACGTGGTACTGCGTGGCCAGCGAGAACACCGGCCCGAAGATCGCGCACAGCACGAACACCGTGATCAGCCCGGCGCGCAGCGGCAGGTCGGTGTGGTTGTGCAGCAGCTGGTGGCAGGCCTGGCGCCAGGTCCAGCCGTTCACGCGTGCCACCACCGCGGCCACCGCCGACACCACCGCCAGCCCCACCAGCACGCCGATGACCAGGCCGCGCAGCGTGCGCCACGCGATGTCGGCGCCCCAGCCGGCATCGTCCTTCAGGTGCGCGCCGCCATGGTCCAGGCGCGGGAAGATGCGCTCGGTCTTGCCGTCGACCTCGCGCGAATCCTTCGTGAAGGCGCGCATCGCGAGCGGTGCCGAGTAGGTGGTCTCGCGCCCCTCGACCTGCGTGGACAGCACCACGTCGAGCAGCGATTCGGTGCGCGTGCTGTAGGCCTGGGCCTGCTGGGCATCGCCGCCGGCCGCGTTCTGCAACGCGCGCCGGAAGTGCACGCTGTCGACCACGGCGACGCCGAGGAACACCAGCAGGATCACCGCCGAGCACAGCGCCGCCGGATCGCGGAAGACCTTGAGCCACGAGGTGCGCAGGTTGACGCTGCCGCGGATGCGCCAGCCGTACACCAGCAGGGCCAGCACGAGCAGCATCACCACCACGTCCGACCACAGAAAGACAATCTTCGGCATGAGTTGGGTTCCGGTGCGTGGCTCAGCTCAGCCGAACCCGGGGGTCGACCCAGGTGTAGGCGATGTCGATGAGGATGTAGGTGCCGATGTACAGCAGCGAGCCGATGAAGACGATCGAGCGCAGGATCGCGAAGTCCTGGCCCGAGATCGCGTCGATCACGTAGGCGCCCAGCCCCGGGATGCCGAAGAAGCTCTCGAACACCAGGCTGCCGAGGAACACGTACGGCAGGTAGCTGCCGGCGCTGGTGATGATCGGGATCAGCGCATTGGGCAGCACGTGGCGGAACAGCACCTTGGGCTCGCTCAGGCCCTTGGCCCGCGCGGTGCGCACGTAGTCGCGGCCGATCTCCTCGAGGAACATCGCGCGGTACAGCCGCCCTTCCCCGCCCAGGCGCGACAGCAGCGACAGGATCACCGGCAGCACCAGGAAGCGCACCGCGTCCAGCCCCGGCGCGAAGCCCGAGATCGGCACGAGGCGGAACATGCGCGAGAACAGGAACTGGCCGACGATGATGTAGAACAGGCTGCTGATCGACAGCATCAGCACGCAGGCCACCACGCCCCAGAAGTCGATGCGCGAGTTCTTGAAGAACACCAGCAGCAGCGCAAAGCCGACGCTCGCGAAGATCTGCAGCACGAACAGCGGCACCGCCAGCTGCAGGCTGACCCACATGCGGGTGCGGATCTCGTGGCCGATGTCGGTGGCGCTGCGCGCATCGGAGCGGCCGAACTTGAGCGCCAGCAGCGACACCGAGCGGTCCCAGAACACGGTGTCGGTGAGCTGCTCGACACCGCTCGCCTTGTGGTTGACGTACAGCGGCTTGTCGTAGCCGCGCTCGCTCTTCCACTTCTCGATCTGCTCCTGCGTGACGCGCTTGCCGCCGATGTTCAGGCGCGCCATGTCGTCCGGCGTGTTGACCGTGAAGAACAGCAGGAAGGTGAACAGGTTGACCCCGAGCAGGATCAGGAAGCCGTAGAAGCCACGGCGGATGATGTAGTTCAACATCGGATCAGGCTTTCGCAGGACGGGGCGCGTCGGCGGCGATGGCCACCTCGCGTTCGCGCGCGACGAAGCCGCGGCGCGCGATCCACGCGAGCAGCACGAGCGCCACGACGATCAGCAGCAGCGGCCAGTAGACCGGGTGGTTCCACTCGGCCTGCCGGGCCACGCGCAGCGCGGGCTCGATGCGGTGGTAGCGCACCATGTCGCGGATCATGATGGTCGGCTTGCCGTTGTGCACCCATTCCTGGTAGGCACCGGCCGCATACGGGTAGTAGCCGAACGACCAGACCGCGTCCTTGCGCAGGATGTCGACCATCTCGTCGATCACCTTCTGCTTCTGCGGGCCGTCCTCCAGCAGCTGCAGCTGGCGGTAGCGCTTGTCGTACTCGGGGTTCTCGTAGTTCGCGACGTTCTCGCCCTCGTGGCGCGACTTCGCGTTCGGCCCGTACAGCAGGAACAGGAAGTTCTCCGCATCGGGGTAGTCCGCCAGCCAGCCGGCCCAGAAGATCTGGTGCTTGCCCTTCAGGATCTTGTCCTGGAACTGGTTGAAGTCGGTCGCGCGGATCTCGAGCTGCACCCCGATCTTGGCGAACTGCTTGACCATCCAGTCGAGCTCGGCGCGGAACTCGGGCGTCACCGCGCGCTGGAAATCGTAGTTCAGCACCAGCGGGCGGCCGGTCTTCGCGTCGCGGCCGTCGGGATAGCCGGCCTCGGCCAGCAGCTGCCGGGCCTCGTCGATCGAGCGGCGCACCACCTTGCCGTCGACCATCTTGTGCGTGATCGGGTTGTAGCCCTCGGGCGTGCCGTGGCGCGAGCCGAACAGGCCGGCCGGCACCGGGCCGTGCGCCGCGACGCCGCCCTTCTGGATGAAGATGCGGCCGTAGCCCTCTTCCCAGTCGATCGCGATCGAGATGGCCTGGCGCAGCTTGCGGTGCTTCTCGTCCTCTTCCGGCGTCGCGCCCTTGCCGACCACCGGGTCGAGCATGTTGAAGCCGAGGTACCAGATCGAGATGTCGACCGTCTGCGGGAACTGGAAGCCGCGCTGCTCGAAACGCTGCTTCACCTCGTCGGAGTCGTTCGCGTCGGCGAGGAAATCGGGGCCCCAGTCGACGCGCTCGACCTCGGGGATGTCGAGGTAGCCCTGCACGAACTTGGCCTTGTACGGCACCTTCTCCTTCTCGCTCGTGAAGACGATCTTGTCGATGAAGGGCATGCGCTTGCCGCAATCCTTCAGCAGCCCGGCGGCCTCGTCCTGCGGCTCGCCCTCGCAGGGGTAGAGGTCTTCGCGGTAGTTCGGGTTGCGCGTCAGCACGTGCACGCGATCCTGCACGTACTCGGTGAGCATGTAGGGGCCGGTGCCGACCGGCCAGCGCGTCATCGCCAGCCCGTTCTTGGCCATGCCCGGCTGGGCGTAGAACTTGTCGGCCTCCCACGGCACCGGCGCCATGAAGGGCATCGCCATCCAGTACTTCCACTGCGGGTACTTGCCGCGGATGCGGATGCGCAGCGTGTACGGGTCGAGCGCCTGCGCGCCGGCCAGCGGCCAGCGGCGGAAATCGAGGAAGGGCTTGTCCAGCGACGCCGGGTCCAGCCCCTGGCGCAGCTTGGCGTCCTCGGCCTTGATCAGCGCGCCGTACTCCTTCAGGCCGATGACGTACTCGGAGAAGATGCCGTAGATCGGCGCCTCGATGCGCGTGGTCGCGTGGCGCTTGAGCGCGTAGACGAAGTCGTCGGCGACCAGCTCGCGCGTGCCGGTCTTCGCGAAGTCCCACGGCGAGCGCTTGCCCTCGACGTCCGAGGCCTTCAGGTCGTGATAGAGGTACTGGCCCTTGTCGTCCTTGGCGAACGCGGGGTGCGGCGCATAGAGCACGCCGTGCTTGATCTTGACGTCGTAGATGCTCTCGGCGACCAGCTCGCCCGGCGCGTCGTCGGCCAGCGGCTGGCCGTTCTTGTCGAGGTACTTCGGCTGCGCGACCGCCTCGGCGGTCTTCGGGATCAGCTGGAACGGCCGCTTCAGGTAGTGGTACGCGTACGGCGGGTCGTAGACCTGGAAGACGACCGGCGTCTCGTTGTTCGAGTACGAGGCGGTCGGATCGAGGTAGCGTGGCGAACGCTCCTGGTAGGCGGTGAACATCGTGTTCGTCGCCGCGGCGCCCTTGGGCTGGGGGCTGTTGTCACAGCCGGCCAGCACGGTGCAGGCGGCGAGCAGGGCTGCGAGCCCTTGGCCCAGCCACGATCCAGATCCCCGCATCCCGCGCTCTCCTTCGACGACAGACAAGCGGCGCGTGCGGGTAAGCACGGCCGGAAAAAAACAAGAGCCTCACACAACGCGGCTTGTGGCCGTGTCGCCGCGAGGCAGTCCGCAATGATAAAGCCCGGCGCGGGGCCGGTTTGCCAGGGGTTTCCACGGCTTTACCGGCGGCAGGCCGCAGGGCGTTCGGTGCACGCAATAAAAGTGCCAGCTACCAGCCGATCAGCACGTTCCGTCCGTCGACCAGCAGCGTGACCTTGCGGCCGACCGGCAGTGTCAGCTTGGTCGGCACGTGGCCGAACGGCAAACCGGTCAGGATCGGGACTTTCGTCACGCTTCGCAGGTGCTCCACCGCCGACTTGAGGGTGTATCCCCGGTCCAGCGGCGACTTGCGGTATTCGGTGAAGGCCCCCAGGACGATCGCCTTCTGCGCATCGAGCACGCCGGCCTGGTGCAGTTGCAGCAGGCTGCGCTCGATGCGGTAGGGGTGTTCGTTGACGTCCTCGACGAACAGCACGCCCCCTTTGACCTTCGGGAAATGCGGCGTGCCCAGCAGCGCGTTCAGCACGCACAGGTTGCCGCCCCACAGCGTGCCCTTGCGCTCCAGGCCGTCGAAACCGGCCTCGGTGCGGAAGCCGACGGCTTCCAGCTCGCCGCTCATGGCCTCGACGAAGCAGTCGGGCGTGACCTCGTCCAGCGCGTCCGCGCCGAAGTCCGCACAAGCCATCGGCCCGGCCCAGCTGGTGGCCTTGGCATGCGCGAGCAGGCCGAGCTGCAGCGCCGTCATGTCGCTGTAGCCGACCCAGCGCGTGCCGTGCTCGGCGCTGTGCGCGAGCAGCTTCCAGTCGATGCGGTCGAGCAGGCGCGTGAGGCCATAGCCGCCGCGCGCCGCCATCGCGATCGACGGGGCGGCGCGGGCGATGCGGTGCAGCGCCGCCAGGCGGATCTCGTCGTCGCCGGCGAAGCGCTGGTGCTTCTCGAGCGCCGATTCGTCGACCGTCACGTCGAAGCCGAGCCCGGCCAGGCGTTTGGCGGCGCGGCGCAGCGGTGCCGCGGCAGCCACGACGCCGGCCGGCGAGAAGATCGTCAGCGTGCGCGCAGCCGGGCCGTCGTCGTCATGGTGATGGTGATGGTGGGGGTGGGTCAATTTCGACGGCCTCGCCGGTGGGAATGCCGGGCGGCTCGGCGGCCGATCCGGACGGGATGGAGAGATCGGCCTCGGCAAACACCGAGGCCGCACCGCTGCGGCGCTGGCGGTACAGCTCGCGGCGCTCGGCGAAGAAGTCGCGCAGCACGCCGCCGCATTCGGCGGCCAGCACGCCGCCTTCGACCTGCGTGTGGTGGTTCAGCTGCGGCTGCGAGAACAGGTCGATCACCGAACCGGCCGCACCGGTCTTCGGGTCGTGGGCACCGAAGACGACGCGCTTGAAGCGGGCGTGCATCAGGGCCATCGCGCACATCGCGCAGGGCTCGAGCGTCACGTAGAGCTCGCACTCGGGCAGGCGGTAGTTCGCGAGCAGCGTGGCGGCGTGGCGCAGCGCGACGATCTCGGCATGCGCCGTCGGGTCGTGCTCGGTGATCGGGCGGTTGTAGCCGGTGGCGATCACCTGGCCGGCGCGCATGATGACGGCGCCGACCGGCACCTCGCCCACCAGCCACGCATTGCGGGCCTGGTCGAGCGCGATGCGCATCGCGCGTTCATCGGCCGCGGAACTCATCGCGGGCCTTTCACTTGGTGTCGCTCTCGTCCTTGCGGGCGGCGCCTTGGGCACCCTGCTCCAGCGCCTTGACGACGTCGTTGCGCGCCTTGTCCTGCAGCTGCTGCGACTGTTCACGGACCGTGCCGCCGGCACTGGTGCCCGCGGAGACGCTGCCATCGGTGGCAACCACCGGCACCTTGCCGACGGCCTTCAGCTGCTTGTTGATCACGACGCCGATGATCGCGAGGGCGATCAGCAAGGAAACGAATCCGAAGGTGGCTTTCATCTGTCATCCCCGCCCGGTGCCAGTCCGGGCCTGCGGGGCGCAGGGTAGCCGGGTTCGGGGCGGTCGGCATCGTACAACAGGGCCGACCCGGCACCGGCGGTCGAGCGCGGGGGACAGCCGGGTGGCGGGGCCGGCATTGCATCACGACAGCAGCCAGGCGCCCAGCGTCTCGTGGCGACCCTGGCCGACGTGGCTGCGGACCAGCGCGAAGCCGGCCGCGTGCCAGCCGATCGGCTCGATTGCGTGCTCGGCGATGCTGTGCCGGCGGTCGTACAGCAGCGTCATGTGAGGCGTGGCGTTGCGCGAGGCCTGCGCCTCGGTGTCGCCCATCACCAGGTTCAGCCGCCGGCGGAACGCAGCGACCGCGGGCAGGTTGTCGCTGCTTCGCAGCACGAAGGCACCACTGCCGGGAAAGCTCAGCGCGCGGTCGAAGCACAGCTCGAAGCCCTCGTGTACCAGGCCGGCGGCGACATGCATCGCCAACTCGACGTTGGCGTCGTCGTCGACCATCGCGCGCAACGTGACATGCAGACGCTCGCTCGACAACAGCTTGCCGGCCAAGCCATGCTCGCTGCGCAGTCGAGTCGCCAGCTCGATGATGCGTTCGGCCGCCTCGGGCGGCGGCCGCAATGCGAAGAAAAGGCCCAGGTGCTGCGCGACCTGCGAGACGCGGGTCGCCTGCGCAGGGGGCGGTGGTAGCGGCTGTATCGGCGGCTCGTCGAACCCCGGCAAGCCGAACTGTTCCGACCCGGACCGGGCCTCCTTCTTCATTCGCATCTATCGAGCACCAGCCTCAAGCAACGTGAAGTGGGTGCGGCCGATCAGCTTCCTGAAGTCACGATCGAAACTCACGAGGTGTTCGCCCATGTGGACGACGGCCGCAGCCAGCCAGGCGTCCGGCAGGAGATTGCCGCCAAGTTGCTTGTCCAGGCACAGTTGGCGCAGACGAGGCCACTCCGCGCCCTGATCCGCCAGCTGGACACCCGGCACGGCGAGCAGCGCATCGACAAAGCCGACCGCCTGCTCGATCGGCGTCGGGACGTGGAAGATTCTGGGGCTGGTCACCAGCCGCAAAAAACTGGCCACGACCATCGGCATCACGGTCAAGGTTGTTCCTGATGAAACCGCGGCGACAGCCTCTTCGAGCCACGGCCGGGCAACAGCATGATGGGGATGGTCGCTGCGGAACGCCGCGACCAGCACATTCACGTCAGGCGTCATCGCCCAACGCCTCCAGCAGCGACCTGTTGCTGAGCGGATCAACACCCGCTACCAGGCCACCGCGCCCCTTGAACACCGGCAGACGCGACTTGCCTCGCGGCACCGTCGCCTGCTGCGCCCTCAAGCGCAGCTGCAGGCCCTCCTCGATCAGGCGCGTCAGCGTGGTTCGTTGCCGGGCAGCAAGTGCCTTGGCCGTGGCCAGCAGTTCATCGTTGATGTCGAGGGTCGTCTTCATCCAAAGATGATACAGATTTCTGTATTGGTTCCGCTAGTGCTCGGCCKCATCCCTCCCGCTGCCCTTGCGCGGCCACGGCAGCAGCATCCCCACCTGCTCGCGGTAGACCCGGTAGCGGTCGCCGAACTGCGCGACCAGGTCGCGCTCCTCGAACCAGATGCCGATCAGGATGTAGCCGGTGGTGGCGACCGCGAACAGCAGGTGGCCGGCGGTCATCACCGGCGTGGCCCAGAACCCGAGCAGGAAACCCAGGTAGATCGGGTGCCGCACATGCCGGTAGAACAGCGGCGTGCGGAACACCGGCGCCGGGATCGGCCGACCGCGCAGCCGCGCCACCACCTGGCGCAGGCCGAACAGTTCGAAGTGGTTGATCAGGAAGGTGCTGATCAGCAGCATCGCCCAGCCGAGCCAGAACACCGCCTGCAGCACGAAGCGCCCCACCGGGTCGCCGACCGACCAGACCACCGGCTGCGCGATCGGCCGCCACTGCCACAGCAGCAGGGCCAGCACCGCCGTCGCCGCGAGCACGAAGCTGCTGCGCTCGACCGGCTCGGGCACGATGYGCGTCCACCAGCGCTTGAAACCGCGCCGCGCCATCACGCTGTGCTGAACCGCGAACAGGCCGAGCAGCAGCACGTTGACGAGCAGCGCCTCGGCCAGCGGCACCGCGCTGCCGCTGTCGATGTTCTTCGGCACGGCCACGCCGCCGACGAAACCGATCGCATAGATGAAGGTCGCGAGAAAAAAGACGTAGACGGCAAAGCCGTAGAGAACGCCGAAGATGGCCATGACCACACTCCCATGAAGTGCCGGCGGCGCAGCTAGCGCGCCCACCAGCGGTTGTCGAGCACTTGCGCAATGCGCAGCGCCGCACGCGCAGCGCCATCGGTTTCCACCGGCCGGTAGCGCACCGGCTCGTGCATGGCCGCGAGCGCGCGCGTGGCCAGCGTGTCGGGATCGAGCGTCGGGTAGTCGAGCGAGCGGTCGGCGCCATAGTTGGCGAGCCGGCAGCGCACGTGGACGCACTGCTCGAAATGGCGCTGCAGCGGAAAACTCAGGAACGGCCGGCGCGTCGCCACCAGCTCCATGCAGGTGGACAGCCCGCCCTGGACCAGCGCGAGGTCGCAGCACGCGAGCTGCTCGTACAGCTTGTGCACGTAGGGCCGGATCTCCAGCCCGTCGAGCTGCGGGAAGTCATCGCCGGCCATGCGCGGGCCGGTGACGACGACCAGCCGCAATTCCGGCAGCTCGCGCTTCATGCGCGGGAAGGCCTGCACGATGCGCTGCAGCAGCGGGCGCCCGACCGCGGTGCCGCCGACGGTGGCGATCGCGATCTTCTCGTCGCGCCGCCAGCCGTGCCGGGCGCGCAGCCGCTCGGTGTCGGCCAGCGTCGCCGGGTCGAACGGCAGCGCATAGCCGCAGTAGCTGAAGTTGCGGTCGGTCCAGTCGCGGATGCCCGGCAGGCCAGGGCCGAATGCCGCCTCGGTGACGTCGTCGCGGTTGCCGACGAACAGCGCCGCATCGCGGATGTACGGGTAGCGCGCGATGTGCTCGATGTCGTCGGCGTTGCGGTCGGCGCACAGCAGCGCCTCGCGCGCATTGCCCGGCTCCATCGGCAGGCAGCCGACGAAATCGGTGAGGAAGACGAAGGGCTGGCGCTTGAGCTCCGGGTTCTCGTGGTAGTGGTAGTCGACGTCCCAGGCCTCGTCGCCGATGACCACGTCGTAGTGCTCGGTCTCCACCAGGTCGACGAAGGTCATGAAGTTGCGCGTCATGATCTCGTCCATCGTGCGCAGCGCGAAGAACGCCGACAGGTCGTGCTCGCCGGCCTGCCGCTCGAAATGCCGGCTCTCGCTGGCCAGCCGCCGCGTGATCGGGTGCAGCCGTTCGCCTTCGGCCTGCAGGTAGCGCGCCGCCGGATCGACGGTGAACCAGTCGATGTCGAGATCGGGCTGCAGCGTGCGCAGCGAACGCGCGATCGCCAGGTCGCGCTGCACGTGGCCGAGCCCGATCGGGCTGGAGATGAACAGCGCACGGCGCCGCCGCTTCATCGCCCGCGTCCAGGTCGCGCTGCGCGGCGTGCCGCCGATGAAATCGCGCACGCTGCGGTTGAACAGCACCGGGTCGCGCACCGCGGTGAGGTGGCCGCCGCCTTCGACCACCAGCAGGCGCGCGCCGGGCACCAGCGCATGGATCGCCCGGCCGTGCGAATGCAGCACGCGGTGGTCATCGGTGCCGTGGATCACCAGCGTCGGGCAGCTCACGCGGCGCGCCAGCTCGCGCACGTCGTTGCCCTTCCAGGCCTTGCGCACCCAGTTGATGACGCGCCCGCTGGTGCCTTGCGCGTAGCCCACGCCGTCCTCGAAGGGCTTGGTCGAATGCGGCTCGGTGAACAGGTTGGACATGAAGGTGTCGATGTAGCCGGGCCAGTCGTCGCTCGCCTGGTCGGCCTCGGCCTGCACCAGGCGCGCGAGGGCATCGGTGTCGACCAGCGATTCGGCAAAGCCGCCGGCGATCACCAGGTGGGTGACGCGCTGCGGCTGCTCGGCGGCCACGCGCAGCACCGTCATCGCCGAAGCCGAGGTGCCGACCAGCGCGACGCGCTCGGTGCCGGCGGCAGCGTCCAGCACGGCCACGAAATCGGCATGGAAGATGTCGAAGCTGTAGCACTCGGCGGCATCGGGCCGGTCGGAGCGGCCGTTGCCGCGCCCGTCCATCGTGATGACGCGGAAGTGCTCGCACAGCCAGGGCACGGCGCCCTTCAGCATCCGGCTGTCCACCATCTGGAACGGCGGCGCGAACGCGATCCACGGCCCGCTGTCGCCCCACACCGCGTACCAGATGCGCACGCCGTCGCGGTCGACGAAGCCCTGGCGTGCCGGCTCGACGGTCTCGTAGGGGCTGTCAGCCATGGGCTTCTCCCACGCGTGCGTCCAGCGATTCGAGCAGTGCCTGCACCGCGTCGAGCGCCGCCCGGTGTTGCGCCCTCTCCTGCCGGACGCCCAGCAGGTCAGCGAACTCCATGCCGAGCCAGAACTCCGAGATCCAGCAGGCGATGACGTCGGCCGTCAGTGCCGCCGGCAGTGAGACACCGGCCGATTCGAGCGCCGCCACCGCCTCGCGCACCACGTCGCGCACCAGCTTCTTCCAGGCCAGCAGGCGCGGCAGGAACTTTTCGCGCAGGCCGGCGTTGGCAAAGCTGGCCGCCCACAGCTCGGCCTGCACGCGCACGAAGCCGGATGCGAGGTCGCTCTCGTAGAAGCGCCGCGCCTCGGCCCACTTGGCGGCGTAGCCGCCCGGCCCGGCGTACATCGAGCCCTGGCGTGCCAGCAGCCGGCGGTTTGCCGCATCCAGCACCTCGATGACCAGTTGGTCCTTGGAGCCGAAGTGGTAGTTGATCAACGCATGGTTGACGCCCGCATCCTTGGCGATCTCGCGCACGCTCAACGCCGCATAGCCCTCGCTCGCGAGGCGCCGGAAGGTGGCGTCGAGGATCTTCTCGCGGGTGTCGACGGACGAACCGTCGCCAGGCGCCGCGGCGGCGCGCGGGGCGGACTTCAGGGTCATGGTGTTGAACAGGCGGTTTATACGACTGTTCAAACCTAGATGTCGACCCTGTCGATTGCAAGCCGGGATTCGCTTCAACTTAGGGGGAACTCGCGACGCCCTTCGGCGTCTGTCGGCTTCGACCCACCACCAGGAGACTCCCCATGGAAGTACAGCAACTTCACCGCGGCCGCCTGATCGACCACCTCCAGCTCGTCGTGTCCGACATCGCGGCCAGCAAACGCTTCTACGAGGCGGTCTCCAAGGTGCTGGAGATTCCGGTGGGCGGCAGCGCCGCCGACTACTTCTGGATCGACGAGCTGTTCGTCTCCACCGCCGACAGCCAGGCCGCCGCCGGCAAGCTCACCGGGCGCCACCACCTCGCCTTCCAGGCCCGCGACCGCGCGATGGTCGACGCCTTCTACCGCGCCGGGCTCGAGGCCGGCGGCAAGGACAACGGCAAACCAGGCGAACGCCCTTACCACCCCGGCTACTACGCCGCATTCCTGCTCGATCCGGACGGCAACAACATCGAGGCTGTCTTCCACGGCGAAGCCAGGCGCAGCGCGCCGTCGGTGGTGGTCACGTTCTAGCCCGAATATCCGTTCGTCTATGATGCACGGGTGAAACCCAAGGACGACGAGAAGCTCCGGGCCATCGCCCGCGCCACGTTCACGCTGGTCGAACAGACCGGCCTGAGCGGGCTGACCATGGCCGCGATCGCGCGCGAGGCGGGCCTGGCCACCGGCACGCTGTACGTCTACTTCAAGTCGAAGGAAGACCTGCTGGTCGCGCTGTACGAGCAGGCCAAGACCGAGACGGCCGCCAGCCTGATGCAGGGCGACGACCCCGCGGCACCGTACCGCAGCCGCTTCCAGCGCATGTGGACGAACTGGCTGGAGCACCGCCTGACGCACTATGCGCAGATGGTGTTCATGGAGCAGTACTACAACTCGCCGTGGTTCAGCGAGGTCAGCCGCAACCTGTCGACCCGGCTCTTCAAGGACTGGGTCGACCTGATCGAGGCCGCCAGGGCGCAGCAGATCCTGAAGGACGTGCCGACGCCGATGCTGATCAACAGCTTCGGCGGCTCGGTGCGCGAGACCGCCAACATGCTGCGCTCGGGCACGCTGGCGCGCACCGACACCCACCTGGCGATGGCCTTCGGGCTGTGCTGGGACGGCATCAAGGCCTGACCACTTGACCAAACCGGTGCACAGGCCTATCGTTTAACCGAATCAATGTTCACCAACCAATTCACGCCACCAAGGCCATCCCAGGGAGCACCCATGAGCACACTGAACATCAACGGCCAGAACCGCCAGGTCGACGCCGACCCCTCCACCCCCATCCTCTGGGCCCTGCGCGACACGCTGGGCATGACCGGCACCAAGTTCGGCTGCGGCGCGGCGCTGTGCGGCGCCTGCACGGTGCACCTGAACGGCCAGGCGATCCGTTCCTGCGTGACGCCGATCTCGGCCGCCGCCGGGCAGAAGATCACCACCATCGAAGCCGTCACCGGCGGCACCGACAAGGTCGGCAAGGCGGTGCACGAGGCCTGGGTCAAGCACGACGTCGCGCAGTGCGGCTACTGCCAGAGCGGGCAGATCATGTCGGCCACCGCCTTCCTGAAGAGCCTGCCGCGGGGCAAGCAGCCGACCGAGGCCGAGATCGATTCGGCGATGGCCGGCAACATCTGCCGCTGTGGCACCTACGCGCGCATCCGCGCCGCGATCACCGACGCCGCCAAGACGCTGGCCTGAAGGAGCCCACACCATGCATTTCGAACCCACCACCCTCGAGCTGCCGAAGCACCTGCAAGCCCTGATGGCAGCGCAGCCCGAAAGCCCCGTGGCCGAAGGCCTGCCGCGCCGCAGTTTCCTGAAGCTGACGGCTGCGAGCGGCTTCGCGCTCGGCGCCTTTCCGCTCGGAACGATGGCCCAGGAGGCCGCCAAGCCCTCGGCCGGCCTGAAACCGACGCAGCAGCCGTCGGCCTTCGTGCACATCGACAAGGACGGCACGACCACCGTCACGATCAACCGCCTCGATTTCGGGCAAGGCGTGCAGACCTCGCTGCCGATGATCCTGGCCGAGGAGCTGGATGCCGACTGGTCCAAGGTCAGGAGCGCGCACGGCAGCAACGACCCGGCCTACATCGACCCGGTGTTCGGCATCCACATCACCGGCGGTTCGGGCTCGATCGCGCACTCGTACACGCAGTATCGCGAGCTGGGCGCGCGCACCCGCGCGATGCTGGTGAGCGCCGCGGCGGCGCGCTGGAAGGTCGACCCGTCCAGCCTGCGCACGGCCAACGGCACGGTGATCGGCCCCGGCGGCAAGAAGCTCGGCTACGGCGCACTGGCCGACGACGCGATGAAGCTGCCGGTGCCCGAGGCCGTGACGCTGAAGGACCCGAAGAACTTCAAGCTGATCGGCAAGGCCACCGGCCGCCTGGATGCCAAGGCCAAGTCCAGCGGCCACCAGGGCTACGGCATCGACGTGCGCCTGCCCGGCATGCTGACGGCCGTGGTCGCGCACCCGCCGGTCTTCGCGGCGAAGCTGAAGTCGGTCGACGACAGCGCCGCCAAGGCGGTCAAGGGCGTCAAGGCCGTGCTGCGGATCCCGGTGGACCGCGGCGGCGAAGGCATCGCCGTGGTGGCCGACGGCTACTGGGCGGCCAAGCAGGGGCGCGATGCGCTGAAGCTCGAGTGGGATGCGAGCGGCGTCGACAAGGTCGACAGCGCCAGGCAATTGGCGCAGTACCGCGAACTCGCCACGCAGCCCGGCGCGCGCAAGTACGACGCCGACGTGAGCAAGCTCGACGGCGCCGCGCACAGGATCAACGCCGAGTTCGTGTTCCCCTACCTGGCGCATGCGCCGATGGAGCCGCTGAACTGCACGGTGCGCGCGGCCGGCGGTCAGGTCGAGCTGTGGATGGGCTCGCAGATGCCGGGCCTCGACGGCCTGGCCGCGTCGAAGGTGCTGGGCGTGCCGCCGCAGAACGTGCAGGTGCACGTGCAGATGGCCGGCGGCGGTTTCGGCCGTCGCGCGATCGCCAGCAGCGACTACGTCGTCGAGGCCTGCTCGGTCGTGAAGGCGGCGCAGGCGGCCGGCATCAACGCGCCGATCCGCACGCTGTGGAGCCGCGAGGACGACATCAAGGGCGGCTACTACCGGCCGATGCACCTGCACACCGCGAAGATCGGCTTCGATGCGCAGGGCCAGGTGCTGGCCTGGGACCACGTGATCGTCGGCCAGTCGATCCTGGGCGGCACGCCGTTCGAGCCGATGATGGTGAAGGACGGCATCGACGGCACCGCGGTCGAGGGCATGAAGGAGCCTTACGCGGTGCCGATGCGCCTGACGGTGCACCACCCGAAGCAGAACGTGCCGGTGCTGTGGTGGCGCAGCGTCGGCTCGACGCACACCGCGTTCGTGATGGAGACGCTGGTGGACGAGATCGCGCGCACGACGAAGCAGGACCCGGTGGCCTACCGCCTGAAGCTGATGGGCGAGGAGCACCCGCGCCACAAGGCAGCGCTGCAGCTGGCGGTCGACCAGTCGGGCTACGGCAAGAAGGCGCTCGCGCCCGGGCGCGCCTGGGGCGTGGCGGTGCACGAGTCGTTCAACTCGATCGTCGCCTACGTCGTCGAGGCCTCGGTGAAGGACGGCACGCCGACGCTGCACCGCGTGACGGCCGGCGTGCACTGCAACCTGGTCGTCAACCCGAAGAGCGTCGAAGCCCAGGTGCAGGGCGGCGCGCTGATGGGCCTGTCGATGTGCCTGCCCGGCGCGGCGATCACGCTGAAGGACGGCGTGGTCGAGCAGAGCAATTTCGGCGATTTCGTCGTGCCGCGCATCACCGACATGCCGCAGATCGCGGTGCACCTGGTGCCCAGCGGCGATGCGCCGACCGGCATGGGTGAACCGGGCCTGCCGCCGCTCGCGCCGGCGTTCGCGAACGCGGTGGCGTCGTTGACGGGCAAGCCGGTGCGCGAGCTGCCGTTCAAGCTGGGCTGACGCCCTCCACCGTCGCCCAGAAGCGTTCGGCCGCGCGCGGCAAGGGCGAGCGCGGCCGGAACAGCCGGATCTCGACCTCGATCGCCCAGGCCGCGCCGCCGGCCGCCACCAATCGGCCGGCGGCCAGGTCGTCGACGATCAGGCTGCGCGGCAGCCAGGCCACGCCGCGGCCGTCCAGCGCCATGGTCTTGAGCACGCTGGCCAGGTGCGCCGTCAGCGCCGATTGCGCATGGGCCTCGGCCAGGGCGTTGCCGCGCAGCGCCCGCACCAGCCGGCCGATGCCGGACTCGGCGCTGTATTCGAGCAGCGGCACCGGCTTGCCGCCGGTGTCGTCCAGCGCGTGACGCGGCCGGCCCGACGCGTCGGGTGCCGACACCGGCAACAGCGCGTCATGGCCCACCACTGCCCAGCGGTGCGAGGCCGGGTCGAGCCGGCTGGG
Organism: Rhizobacter sp. P2_D12; assembly: GCF_056404395.1. Taxonomy (NCBI): domain Bacteria; kingdom Pseudomonadati; phylum Pseudomonadota; class Betaproteobacteria; order Burkholderiales; family Sphaerotilaceae; genus Rhizobacter; species Rhizobacter sp. P2_D12. The sequence continues at coordinate 21,598 of NZ_JBFUEB010000076.1, forward strand.
CACCTGCTCATGGCCGTGGCACAGCAGGAACTGCACGCGGCCCTGCTGCATCAGTGCCTCGCACTGCTGCATCACGTCGGAGATCAGCTGCACCGGGCCCGGCCCCTGCGCCAGGCGCGACTCCAGCCCGCGCAGCCAGCCCGGCAGGAAGCTGAACGACAGCGCATGCGTGGACGCGATGCGCAGCGTGGCCGAGCTCGCATCGGCGACCGCGCGCGCCTGGTCGGGGATGACCGCCACGCGCGTGAGCAGCTCCTGCGCCACCGCGCGAAACCACTCCCCGGCCTCGGTGAGCGTGGCGGGCTGGGTACTGCGGTCGAACAGCACCACGCCCAGCCAGTCTTCCAGCGCCCGCACGCGGCGGCTGAAGGCCGGCTGCGTCATGTGCCGCTCCTGTGCGGCGCGCGAGAAGCTGCCGCTGGCCGCCAGGGTCAGGAAGTCGTCGAGCCAGATCAGGTTCATGGCGGTGCTCACAGGGCATGGAAGAAGACCCAAGCGGCATTGGCCAGCAACGGCCGCGGCGCGCAAGATTCACGTCGATTGTTCAACAGACAGGAGACAAGACCCATGCGCACGATCCAGAACTACCGCGGCATCATCCCCGCGATCGCATGCCCGTTCACCCGCGACCACCGCATCGACGAGCCGGCGCTGCGCAAGCATGCCGCGTGGCTGGCGACGCAGCCCGGCGTGGTGGCGGTGATGACCAATGGCCACACCGGCGAAGTGTTCTCGCTGCTGCCGCGCGAACGCGCCGAGGTGACGCGCATCGTGGCCGACGAGCTGAAGGGCCGGCTGCCGGTGATCTCGTCCATCGTCTGCGAAGGCACGCGCGATGCCGCCGAGCAGGCCGCGATGGCGCGCGAGGCGGGTGCCAAGGCGCTGGACGTGATGCCGCCGCACCACTGGCTGCGCTTCGGTTTCCGTCCCGACCACGTGACGCGCTACTTCGAGGCCATCGCCTCGGTGGGCCTCGACCTGGTGGCCCACGTCTACCCGGCATGGACGCGCGCGTCGTACTCGTCGGCCACGCTGGCGGAGCTGGCGCGCCTGCCCGCCGTCGCCGCCTTCAAGGTGGGCCAGCGCGACATGAACAAGTACGCCGCCGACATCGCCGCGATCCGYCAGGCCGATGCGAGCAAGGCCATCCTGACCTGCCATGACGAGTATCTGCTGGCCTCGATGGTGCAAGGCGTGGACGGCGCGCTGGTGGGTTTCGCGACCTTCATCCCGAGCCTCATCAACGCCCTGTGGGAGGCCGTGAAGGCCGGCGACCTGAAGCGGGCCGTCGCGGTGCAGGCCGTGATCACGCCGCTGAAGGATGCCGTCTACGGCGGCGGCGAACCGACGGGCGAGGCCCATGCGCGCATGAAGATGGGGATGTACCTGGCCGGCGTGCTGGACTCGCCGACCGTGCGCCCGCCCACCGAGGCACCCAACGATGCCGAGATGGCCGCGCTGCGCGCCGCCGTCGCCCAGGCCGGCCTGCTCAAGCGCTGAGGGGACGACATGAACCGCCAACGCTTCCTCCTTTGCGCGGCCGCCGCCGCGCTGCTCGGCCTGGGCACCGGCGCCCGCGCCGAGTCCTGGCCGGCCAGGCCGATCACGATGGTCATCCCCTTCCCGCCCGGCGGCACGCTCGACGTGGTGGGCCGGCTGCTGGCGCAGAAGCTGGGCCAGCAACTCGGCCAGACGGTGATCGTGGACAACCGTGCAGGCGGTGCCGGCACCATCGGTGCCTCGGCCGTGGCACGGGCGCCGGGCGACGGCTACACGCTGCTGTTCAGCGCGTCGACCTTCACCATCACGCCGATGACGCAGAAGACCGCCGTCTACGACGTGGTCAAGGACTTCGCGCCGGTGGCGCTGGTGGCCAAGGCGCCGCTGGCGATCGCCGTCAACAAGAACCTGCCGTTCAACGACGTCAAGGGCCTGCTGACCTATGCCCGTGCGCACCCCGGCAAGCTGACCTTCGCGATCGGCTCGACCGGCTCGGCCGGGCACCTGAGCACCGAGATGCTGCGCCGCGCCGGCCAGCTGGAATACCTGATCGTGCCGTACAAGGGCTCCGCACCGGCGTATCAAGACCTGATCGGCGGCAGCATCGACGCGTTCATCGATCCCATCCTCGGTTCGGCCTCGTTCGCGAAGGCGGGGCAACTGAAGGTGCTGGCCGTCACGTCGAAGAACCGCGTGCCCAGCCAACCCGACCTGCCGACCGTGGGCGAGACGGTGCCCGGCTACGAGTTCTACAGCTGGTACGGCCTGTGGGGCCCGGCCAGCCTGCCGAAGGAGATTGCCGTGCGGCTGAATGCCGAGGTCAACAAGGCGCTGGGTACCGACATGCGCGAGCAGCTGACCCCGCAGGGCCTGCTGCTGACGCCGGGCTCGATCGACGACTTCGCGCGCTTCCAGACGGACGACATGGCACTGTCGCTGCGCATCGTGACCGAGGGGAAGATCCGTGCCGAGTGAACGCCACGCCGTCGTGGCCGGCAGCAGCTCCGGCATCGGGCGGGCCATCGCGCAGGCCTTGCTGGAGGGCGGCTGGCGCGTCAGCGGGCTCGACCTCGGGCCGGCGGCGCTGGATCACCCGCAATTCCAGGCGCTGCGCGTCGACCTGGCCGATGGCCCGGCGACCGACGCGGCGGCGCAGCGCCTGGCCGGCGCCCAGGCTTTCGTGCATGCCGCCGGCGTGCTGCGCGTGGGCAGCCTCGGCAGCCTGGATGCAGCGGCCGGCGAACTGATGTGGCGCCTGCATGTCGATGCCGCCCAGCGCATCGGCGACCGGCTGCTGCCCGCCATGGCGGCCGCAGGACATGGCCGCGTCGTGCTGATCGGCAGCCGCGTCGCGCAAGGCAAGGCCGGCCGCAGCCAGTACGCGGCGACCAAGGCCGCGCTGTCCGGGCTGTCGCGCAGCTGGGCCGCCGAGGTGGTGGCGCATGGCGTGACCGTCAACGTGGTGTCGCCCGCGGCCACGCAGACGGCCATGACCGACGACCCCGCCCGGCAGGCCGCCGCGCCGGTGCTGCCGCCGATCGGCCGCCTCATCCGTCCCGACGAGATCGCGGCGCTGGTGGGCTTCCTGCTCTCCCCCGCGGCCGCAGCCATCACCGGCCAGGACATCCAGATCTGCGGCGGCGCCTCGCTGCCGCGCTGAACATCCCCCCAGGAACACACCATGAAGATCATCGAGATCCGCGAACAGACCAAACCCATCCAGTCCAGCATCCGCAACGCGTACATCGACTTCTCGAAGATGACGCTGAGCCTGGTGGCCGTGGTCACCGACGTGATCCGCGACGGCAAGCCGGTGATCGGCTACGGCTTCAACTCCAACGGACGCTACGGCCAGGGCGCGCTGATGCGCGAACGCTTCCTGCCGCGCATCCAGGAAGCCGACCCGGCGAGCCTGCTCGATGCCGAGCGCGACAACATCGATCCGCACAAGGTGTGGGCGACGATGATGACGAACGAGAAACCCGGCGGGCATGGCGAGCGCTCGGTGGCGGTCGGCACGATCGACATGGCGGTGTGGGATGCGGTGGCCAAGATCGAGGGCAAGCCGCTGTTCCAGCTGCTGGCCGAGCGCTACGGCAACGGCCGTGCCAACCGCAAGGTGTTCGTCTACGCCGCGGGCGGCTACTACTGGCCGGGCCAGGGCCTCGAAGGGCTGGAACGCGAGATGCGCAGCTACCTGGACCGCGGCTACTCGGTGGTGAAGAAGAAGATCGGCGGCGCGTCGCTGGCCGAGGACTGCAAGCGCATCGAGGCCGTGCTGCGCCTGCTCGGCCCGGGGCAGAAGCTGGCGGTGGATGCCAACGGCCGCTTCGACCTGCCCACCGCCGTCGCGTATGCGAAGGCGCTGTCGCAGTACGACCTGTTCTGGTACGAGGAAGCCGGCGACCCGCTCGACTATGCCTTGCAGGCCGAGCTGGCGCAGCACTACGCCGGGCCGATGGCCACCGGCGAGAACCTGTTCTCGATGCAGGATGCGCGCAACCTGATCCGCTACGGCGGCATGCGGCCCGACCGCGACTGGCTGCAGTTCGACTGCGCGCTGAGCTATGGGCTGGTCGAGTACCTGCGCACGCTGGAGATGCTGAAGGCGCACGGCTGGTCGGCATCGCGCTGCGTGCCGCACGGCGGGCACCAGATGTCGCTGGCCATCGCGGCCGGGCTGGGGCTGGGCGGCAACGAGTCGTACCCGGACCTGTTCCAGCCCTACGGCGGCTTCCCCGATGGCGTGAAGGTCGACAACGGGTACGTCACCTTGCCGGAGTTGCCGGGGATCGGGTTCGAGGGGAAGGCCGATCTGTATGCGCAGATGAAGGGGCTGGCCGGTTGAGCCGCCCAGATCAGCTCATTGCTTGTCGAACGAGCAGCGTGTCCGTGAATTGCTCGAAGGCCACGATCTTCCCGCCATGCAACTTCCAGACGTGCGCCACCCGGGCCTGCATGTCCTTTCCCGTGGCGCCATACGCCCCGTGGTAGGTCCCCACCCCGACGACCTGGTCGCCGCCGTCGATGAGGTTTTGCAGCTCGAAGCGATAGCCGATCCAATCCCGGCCGAGAGCGGCAAAGACGTTGTCGACAACCGCTTGCGGCCCGACCCATGTGCCCGCGCACGGAAAGCCCGCCATCTCCGTCCAGCACACCTGTGGCGACACATCGGCCATCATCCCGGCGATGTTTCCCTGGGTCGACGCCGCGTAGTGGGCGCGGACGATGTCGATGTTCGTCGTCATCGCCTCAACCCCACTTCATCTCGCCCTTGGCGACCTTGGCACCGATCTGCAGCGCCACGCCCATGCCGGCACTCGGATAACGCTTGGTCATGGCGGCAATGAGGGCGGCACTGTCTGCGGCCTTCGCCAACTCTTCCTCGAACGCCACGAGGTAGTCCCGCGTGTAGCGGATCGCCGTTGCGTCTGTCGCAGCGCTGGGCGCCATGTGGCCAGGAACCACCACGGCGGGCTTGCGCGCCGCCATCGCGTCAAGCGCCTTCACCCAAGCCGCGCGGGCCTCGGCGCCCTGGGTGTCGGCGGTCCACACGTGAACGCCCGAGAACAGCAGCACGCCGCCGAAGATGGCGTCGAGCGAAGGCACCCAGAGGTAGCGGCGATTGGCCAGGCCATCGGCATCGGTGATCTCGATGGCCTGGCCCTCCAGCGTGAGGGTCCGGCCGTCGAAGGCTTCGGGCATCACGATGTCCGCCAGGGCCTGCGGACCGTTTTCCTTCAGCTGAGGCCCCCAGGTCGCCAGCTTCTTTTCCACGTTGCCCCGGATGGCCGCGATCGTGGCCGGCGCAGCGATCACCTTGGCCGCGGGGAACGCCGCCTTGATGGGCGCGAGGCTGAAGTAGTAGTCGGGATCGCTCTGGCTGATGTAGATGGTCGTGAGCTTCTTGCCGCTGGCCTTGATGGCCTCGGCGAGCGCCTTGCCGTCGGCCAGCGTGAAGCCGCCATCGAGCAGGACGGCCTCGCGCGCGCCGGAGATCAGCACCGGGGCGCGGAAGAAGCCGTTCTCGCCCGCGGGGAAATGCTTCCAGGTCAGTTGGGGATTTGCAGCCATAGCGTTCTTCACTCCAAGGATGGCCGTCGCGACACCCGCGGCGGCTACGGTTTTGATGGCGTCTCTTCGGTTTGTCATGGGGGTCGTGCCTTCTTCAAAGTTGACGGGACAGGGGTGGCCGGGACGGGGCCGACGGGAGGCTCAGGCTGCTTCCAGCTGTTCGAGCAATGCACGCGGGTTGGAATACGCAGCAGCGTGGTCCAGCACCCAGCGCTTCGGGCCGGATTCGACGATCAAGGTCGGCACGCCCCGGGCACCGAACTCGCGCATCAACGCCTGGGCATGGCCGACACGGGCCCGGTTGCTGCCGAGCAGATCCGCATCGGGGTGCGCCACCCTCGCGGCGGCCTCTTCGAGACCGAGCGCCTCCAGCACATCGGCCAACGCCGCCGACGAAATGACGTCGCGGCCATCCACGTAGCGCGCTTGCTGGATCGCCTTGAGCGCTTCGAGTTCTCTGGCGGGAGCGGTCAGCGACACGGCGCTCAGCGCGAGCGTGGCAGGACCGCTGTCGAACGGCTGCTGGCGGTTGCCGAGAATCCGCTCGCGGTACCGCTCGGTGAAGGGTTGCCCCGTCAGGGCTTCGATGCGCTGGTCGTTGGACCAGGCATAGGCGGCGAATGCATCGTCCATCGGCCTCGCGCCCGCGCCGGAAAACAGGCCCGTCGGCCGCAGCTTGAGGCTGACCCCGGGAATCTCCAGCAAACCGGAGACAGCGGGCGCCGCGCCATAGCACCAGCCACACAGCGGGTCGAACAGGTAGTGAACGGTCTTGTCCATGGAGCAGCCCCTCGTTTGATGAAGCGATGGTAGGCAGCCTCGATTGACTTTTAAATACATACACGCTAAACACAATGTATGCTGAAAACATACAGTAATGCCGAACCCGGCTTGGGAGGGTTGGGCAACCTGAGGCGCCTGACCTACTTCGTATCGGTGGTGGAGACGGGTTCGTTCACCGCGGCAGCAGAGCGCCTGGGCATCACCAAGGCTGTGGTGAGCCAACAGGTCGCGCGGCTGGAGAGCGAGTTCCGCACCTCGCTGCTGGTGCGMACGACACGCAAGGTGCAGCCCACCGAAGCCGGGCAAGCGTTCTACCTGCGCTGCGCCATGATCCTGCGCGAGGCCGAGGAGGCCTTCGACGAACTGGCCGAGGGATCGACGGAGCCGTCCGGCACGCTGCGGCTGACTGTTCCCTTCGACTACGGCGTCGGGGTCGTCGTACCGGTCATCGCGGCCTTCATGCAACGCCATCCCGCGTGCAAGGTCGACGCCATCCTGAGCGACCAGACTCTGAACATCATGAGCGGCAACATCGAGCTGGCGATTCGGGTGGGCTGGCTGGCGGAGACCGGCTTGCAGGCGCGCAAGATCGGCAGCTTCAGGCAATTGCTGGTCGCGTCAGCGACCATGGCACCGCAGGTGGCGGGACTCACCCGCCCGCAAGACATTGCCAGGCTGCCGTTCGTCGCCAACACCGCGTTGCGTGAGCACCTCAGGTGGAGCTTCTCGCTCAACGAGACCGAGCGCGAGGAGGTGACGGTGCAAGCCTCCGTGTTCCTGGACGCCACGCTCGCCGTGCGCGCAGCCGTGTGCCAGGGCATGGGGTTGTCCGTGCTCCCGGACTATGCGGTCGAAGACGATCTCGTCACGGGACGCCTCATCCAGGTCCTGCCGCAATGGCGCCTGCCCGCCGGCGGCATCCATGCGGTGTTTCCGGCGGCGCGTTTTCGTCCCGCGAAGGTTCGAGCCTTCGTGGACCTGCTGGCAGAACGAGAGCAGCAACGGCGGGCCCTCCACGGGACCGATCCGCAGGTGAATCGCACCGAGTTCCGAGGAGGCTCCTTCGATTGAGAGAATGGAGCAATGAGGAAGTCCACGAAGTTTTCACCKGAGGTGATCGAGCGCGCAGTGCGCATGGTTCTGGAGTCGCAGGACCAAGACGAGTCGCAGTGGGCGGCGATCGAGTCGATCTCGGCCAAGATCGGCAGCACGGCGGAGACGCTGCGGCGCTGGGTGCGGCAGGCTGAGCGCGACGAGGGGCWGCGCCCTGGGCCGACGACGAGCGAACAGCAACGCATCTAGGAGCTCGACCGCCATCACAAGAAGTGAGAGCGTTYATCGACGCGCGGCGTGGGCACCTCGGGGTCGAGCCGATCTGCAAGACGTTGCAGGTTGTCCCATCGGGCTACTGGCGCCACGCGGCGCGGGTGCGCAACCCGGCGCTCGTGCCGCAGCGAGCCAGGCGCGATGCTGTCCTGGTTGATCACGTCCAGCGGGTGCACCGCACCCACGTGGAGGTCTATGGCGCTCGCAAGGTCTGGCGGCAACTGCACCGCGRSGGCGTGGCGGTGGCGCGTTGCACGGTCGAGCGGCTGATGCGGATGCAGGGCCTGCAGGGCGCGCGACGCGGCAAGGCGGTGCGGACCACGACGCCGGACGCGAAGGCCTCGTKCCCGCTGGATCGGGTGCATCGGCAGTTCCACGCCGAGCGGCCGAACCAGCTGTGGGGCAGCGACTTCACCTACGTTTCGACCTGGCAGGGCATGGTCTRCGTGGCCTTCGTGATCGACGTCTACGCGCGATTCATCGTGGGCTGGCGGGTCAGCAGCTCGATGCGAACCGACTTCGTGCTCGACGCGCTGGARCAGGCGCTGTATGCACGCAAGCCAGCGCGACGGGGCGCTGATCCATCACTCCGATCGCGGCTCGCAATACGTCAGCATCCGCTACTCCGAGCGACTGGCCGAGGCCGGCATCGAGCCGTCCGTGGGCTCCAAGGGYGACARCTACGACAACGCGCTGGCAGAGACGATCAACGGGCYGTACAAGACCGAGCTGATCCATCGCCGAGCGCCATGGAGGTCCAAGGAGTSCGTCGAACTGGCCACGCTCGAATGGGTCTCCTGGTTCAACCACCACCGGCTGTTGGCGCCGAWCGGCYACATCCCGCCGGTCGAAGCCGAGGCAAACTACCACCGGCAACTCGCCAACCGTCAGGCCATCTCGGCCTGACTCACACCAACCGGCCTCCACGAAAGCCGGTGCGATTCACACTGTACAAGTCAGGCGCAATCACCATGCAACGGACTCGCACCGTTTCTCCTGACCGAAAAGTACGCGTCTCATCGATCCACATTCCCACCGTATTCAGTCCTTCAACCCCATCCATCTGCATCGGCACTCGACGGTGCAGACTCTCGTCGAACATGAACCACTGCCGACGATCAGAGGCATGTTCGCGGAAATGGAACGTCAGGTCGGCAGTGAACTGCGGCGTCGGCACAAAGTTGAAGCCCAGCGGACGGTTGAGCATCATTCTTTGACCACCTGTACATCAGGGCCGACGGCCTGAAGGAGTTGGAGCTCGCTCGTGTCGAACGAAGGGCTGCAAACCACGAGAGACCGAAGTCCGGCGATCGCGGCAATCTTCCTGAGAGCGCCGACAGACACACGAGAGCAGTCAAGCGCAATCTGCTGAACACCCGTCAACTCAGTGAGAGCGATTGCGTCGCTGTCGGCGATGGCAACGTCCATGCACGAAACGGCGAACACTTCGGCGTCCCAGACGTATTCGCCGCCAAGCTCCTCGACGCGAGCCAAGATTGCCTCGTTCCTTTCGGCTTCGATGGGGGGGATGTGGCTGTTCATGATGAACGATGTTTGACATGAGCGACAGACGCAGGGGGGCGAAGCCCGCCTGTGGCTGCCCGCTCGAGGGAGGGGTTAGGCACCCGCGGCGCGAGAGAGCTAGGCATGCGAGTGAACAAGTTCGACTGACTTGGCCTGCGCATCTGCGACCGCAAGGAACGCTGGGTGATCATGCATTTGCTCGCGGACGAGAGTGGCAGCTCGCGCACCTTCGAACCAGACATTGCCGGTGCCCAAGCCTTCGAGTGACAGCGACGGAGCGAACCGAAACGTGAGGCTCAACTGACTGATTGCATCGTCGTCCTGCAGACTAGCCTCGATGAACTGACGAGTGATGTTCAGTTCGAAGTGGCTGCCGGCGCCCCAGTCATAGGTTCCCCACTGGTACAGCAGCATGTCGCCGTCTCGGCCGCCGCAACCCTCTGCCTCGCAGGACTCAAAGAACAAAAGCATCTGGCCTATGCCCGCCCTTGGGGTCGCCGATTCGAACGCCACGCCAGTCGCAGCAGCGAAAGCTTCGAGTGCTGAACGTGATTCGCCGGGTGTCATGGGTGCCTAACGTTTGAGATGAGAGGCAGAACCCGGCTTGCCGGGGCATGCTCTCTCGATTGAAGGATTAGGCGTCATTTGAGCCTGCTCAACTTACTCAAGAAATGACGACCAGAAGGCAATGCGTTTGGGGTCTCCATTCCGCTCGTACCCCTTCAGGCCAAAGTAGTAGCTGTATTCGTTCTTGAAGTAGTCCTCCAGGTTGAGCCCGTAGCAGATGATGTCTGATTGGTGTACCGACAGGACGGGGTTTCCTTCCTCTGAGGGAGAAGAAGGCATGTATCTGTGGCCTTGGACAGGAATCAATGTTGGCGCTGCTCGGACCAGTCGTCTCAGTTGTTCGAAGGCGGCCGCATCGTTGGCAGGGCGCGGCCCCCAGAATGGTTGCCACAGTGAGTTCTGCTGTGCATCGAACCACAACCCTTCCAAGGGACGACTGAGTGCACCGACCAGGTAAGGACTATCAAGCTCTCGCCAGTTTGGGAATCTTTCCCCCGTTGGCAACGCAAAGGACAGGAGCATCCGCAGGTCTGGCGGGAATGTGAACTGAAAGCGTGCTTCAGCGGCGCTGAACTCTTGCGGTGTGAGCCCTGGAGCGAAGGCAACTCCTGCATTCTTCAGGACGGCCTTGATCTGTTCAAGTTGCACGAGGATGACGCCTAACGTTTGACATGAGCGACGGCTGGAAGTGTGCGAAGCACGCTGGACGATGCCCGCTCCATGGAAGGGTCAGGCCACGCTCGGGCCAAGGCTACGCTTCTTGCCATTTTCTTCCGCGTACTCGATCAGGACTGAGGCATCTTCAATTCCTGCCCCGTACGCGTGGAGCTTGGAGGCCTGGAGATCGCGAGTCTCTGAGGCAATGACTGCAATGGAACAGACAGCGCATTCTTCCCATACAGTGCCGCTCAGATCGCATCGCTCGAACGTAGAGCACTTGAGGTTGCATCCAAGAAACTTCACTCGCTTTAGATTCACGTGTGAGAAGTTCGCCGAATGAAACCAACATTCGGAGAACTCCGCATCTTGAAGATCGACGTTTTCCAGAGAGAAGCCCTCGTGCTCGCTGATGACTTCGGTGCTCTTGAACACGCGCTGTCCATTCGCATAGGCGTTAAGTAGTTGCGCAACGGTGATTTCGTTCTCTATGAGCATGACTCTGGGGTGTCGCTTGGCGAGGCCTGGCGTTTGACTCAAGCGAACCGCCGAAGGCGGGCGCGCTTGAAGGAAGGGATAGGCCTCTGGTTCATTGTGTGCCCGGCATTGGCGGCCCTAGCCTCGGCGTGGAGTCTTGGCCTGTTTCGACGGCATCCAGAATGAACTGAAGCGTAAGTTCAAGTCCGTCCTGATTGCACAAGTATTCTCCAATGCTGCCGAAGCTGGAGTACCTGGAGCGGTTGAAGCCGTCTTCTATGTCGTTGTACCAAACAACCGTTCCTCCAATGATCGCAACAGCCCAAAAGCCATTTCCTTCCTTTCCGAATGATGCTTCCGACCACTTCGCAGGTTCAATTCGGATGACCTCCCATAGCCTTGCCTGCGGGATATCCATTCGACTCTCCGCTGCGTTGATTAGATCCCGCAGAGCCGCCTCGGAGATCGGTTCCCAGTTCATAGATGTGATTTCTGAGGCCTAAGGAAACTCTGCAAAACCGGCCTGAGGCTTGCATAGACGAAGGGCATGATCGCCAAGCGAGTTGAGCCGATGAAGCAACTGGGACTGGGACTGAATCTGTCGACCAAGAAGACGCGCAAGCGGGAGTTCCTGGAGGAGATGGAGCGAGTGGTGCCGTGGGCTGCGCTGGTGCAGATTGTGCAGCCGCACTACCCGAAGGCGAAGACGGGACGGCCACCGTTCGGCATCGAGACGATGCTGCGCATCCAC
>NZ_JBFUEB010000077.1:0-32640 GCF_056404395.1 Rhizobacter sp. P2_D12
CCACTGCGCTGCTGGACCGGCTCACGCATCATTGCCACATCCTGGAGACCGGCAACGACAGCTACCGCTTCAAGAACAGCTCCGCTCAACCCACACTGCCCAAGAAGGAGTCCAAAGCCAAGAAGTTATCCACAACGTGAGCCAGCTTGGCTCGAAAACGGGTGGGTCAACATTGGATGGAAAACCCGGGTCAGCTCTCCGTGGAACTCAACAAGCTGGGATCACGCCGGATTTCCTCCTGAGCAGTTGCCCTCCAACGCCGAGTTCGATGCCGCACAGCTGTGGTTCGGAATTTCTGACTGCGTCATAGAGGCCATCTTCGGGTCGGAGCCCCCCGCCAACGCCTCATCTCTGGTGCAAATCTTTCTGCCTCCCGCCGATCGCACTCTCCACTAGGCAGTCGACGCGGCGCGCCGTTCTCCCGAGAAGGCACCGAGGCCTAGAACAGGTCTGCTTGCGGATCTGGGGGCGCCTTCGGTCGCTCGGCCTTCGGCATCGGCGTAGCCTTGATCTGCTCCGCGGGCCACTGTTGTATGACCTGCTCGGCCTCGGCTGGCGTGCCGAACAGCCAAGCCTGCTGATCCTCCGGCGCCAGCACCGCCACCATGCGCTTCTCTGGATCATCAGGATCCGGCTTGTGCATCCGTCGCATGAGGGGATGGTCGTCCGCGTTGATCGTGATCATCGTGTACGTCTCGATCAGCTCGCCCGTCAGCTGGTTGACCCAGGTGTTCCAGAGACCCGCCAGGCCGAGCGGACTGCCATCGGTGCTCTCGAAGCGCCAGGGGACGTGCTCATTCGTCTCCCAGCACGGCTCATAGAAGTTGCGCACTGGAATCACACAGCGCTGGCCAGCCATCCACACGGGCTTATAGGTGCGACTGGTGCGGACCTTGTTCTCCCATCGAGCGTTCTGCGTCGAGTACGGATACTTCTCGATGTCGGGCCAGTTCGTCGGCACGAGCTGCCAGCGACCGACGGCGTACTCCAGTTCGCGCGTGTTGAGCTTCGCCCGAAGGAACTGCCCCTGCTTCTTGGGCGCCATGACATGCCCCTCAACGAAGAACCGGGGCGGCGCGAGCGGCCCACTGATGTCCCAGTAGTCCCAGACCTCCTGCTCAGTAGGCGAGGTGTACAGATTGCACATCCTCAAACTGTAGCGCGGGCATTTCAGCGGCCGGCGCCACCACCCTCACCCACCAGGTCTGATCGAACCACTCGGATGCTCGCGACGATCGCGTCGACCTCAGCTCCTGGCGGCCACGGATCAACATCCCTCGCCCGTTGATCTTCGTCACCCGCGCCTTGTCGAGCGGCGGAAGGATCCAGGCGCAACCATCGGCCGCGATCAAGCCGGCCAGCAGCGGCGGGTCGGGGTTGCGCGGATCTCGACCAGGTCGATCGGGGCTCAGGCTCAACATGCCCCGATGCCGCTGGGCAATCTTCAGCTGGGCCTCGGCGATGCGCACACCCCGGCACCGCATCTCGACAACATCAACGAGCATTTCATTCCGGCAGTACAGGGCGCAGCCAGGCGACGGCCGCTTCTTCGGGCGCCATGGCTCGCAGCCGCTCGTCCTTCCATAGATCAAGTGCGATGTCATCCAGTCGGACAGGGTCCACCGTGGGCCACTGCGCCTGCAGTCGCTTCGACACTCGATACAGCCATGAGTTGGACGAAAAGCTCGGCGAGTCCATGGCCCCAATATACTGTATGTTTATACAGCAATCAAAGGCACTACTGCCGCTGTACAGACGTCTGGACCCAACGACACGGCAGTTGCAAAATGCCGCGCCGAAGGGTTGCGATCTCTACGACATGGGCAGTGAACCAGCGGGGGAATGAGCAATGGACGGGGGCAGTGTGAAGGGGCCGGTGATCGACGCCAGCGGCGAGACGATCAGGTTCAACATCTTCGTGGACGGCATCATCGTGAGAGGCATGGCGTCCAGGGAGTTCTTGCAGACGAAGTACGGCGCGGGGCCAGAGCCCGACTCGTGGCTGACCGCGTACACGGCCAACATGCGGGAGATCGCCGGCATCGTCGCCGCACGCTACCGAGCGGACTTCACGTCCCCGGTGCTGCTCCACACCGACGCGTAGGGGCGACGCGGCCACGGACGCCCGCGCCGGCTCAGAAGAGCCCCGCGGGCTCTCGATGCGTGTCCCACGACCAGATCACCAGCTCTTTGCGCTCGGCCGCCTTGCCGCCACCGCCTACCGTGTAGCTGATGTCCAGGCTCTCCATCGGAAAACCCGCGAAGCACTCGCGGATAGCGCGGTGGTCGTTGATGCTGAGCATCGCCTTGCCCTTCAGCGCTTTGAAGGCCTGTGCCATGGCCCGGTACTCGTCGAACGGGAACGGCACGCCGTAGCCGGCAGTCTCCCAGTACGGCGGATCCATGTAGAAGAACGTGTGCGGCCGGTCGTAGCGCTCCAGGCACTCGCGCCAGTGCAGCCGCTCGACGAAGGTCTGGCTGAGACGCAGGTGCGCGGCGCTGAGCTGCTCCTCGATGCGCAGCAGGTTCACCGGCGGCGCGGTGGTCGCCGTGCCCCAGGTCTGCCCTTCGACCTTGCCGCCGAAGCACTGGTGCTGCAGGTAGAAGAACCGCGCCGCCCGCTGCAGATCGGTCAGCGTTTCGGGCGGAGTGTCCTGCAGCCACTTGAACACCTCGCGGCTGGACAGCGCCCACTTGAACTGCCGCACGAACTCCTCGAGGTGGTGCTTGACCACGCGGTACAGGTTGACCAGCTCGCCGTTGATGTCGTTGATGACCTCGACCTCGGCGGGCGGGCGCAGGAAGTACAGCGCCGCGCCGCCGGCGAAGACCTCGACGTAGCACTTGTGCGGCGGGAACAGGGGAATAAGACGGTCGGCCAAGCGGCGTTTGCCGCCGAGCCACGGGACGATGGGACTTGCCATGAGTGAGCTTCCAGGTTGCAGATAAACTGCCGCCGCCATCCGGATGGTGGCAGGGCCTTGGCTGTGCTCACAGGGCTACTCCCTGTGGATTCGGTGACCTCCCCTGGTGCTCCAACACCTTGGGAGGTCGCTCTGTCTTTGCGCGGCGCGCCGATGCGCCGCATCAGTGGGGCCGGGCTACTTGACCGCGGCCGACTTCGCCAGCCATTCGGTTTTCTCGGCTGAACCGCGGCTCGAGCCGAATTCGAACTGGTGCGCGTCGCGCAGGCCGTTGGCGAACTGCTGGGTCAGCATGCCCAGCGGGCCGTTGAGGGCCATGATCAGCGGGTTGACATCGCCCCCCTTGGTCACGCCGAGCCAGGTCACGTAGACCATCGCGGACAGGCAAGCGAGCATGCCGACCACGTCGCCAATGATCATCAGGTCGGCGCGCTTCGTCGTGCGGCCGAGCTGGGCGAGCTGCACGTCGCGCTTGCGCGCGTCCTGGCGATCGGCGAGGAACGCCTTGTCCAGCTCGGCCTCGTTGGCCATCACGGCCTGGCGGAACGCCAGCAAGGCGGCAGGATCGGCCTGGATCGCGCTCAAGGCGCCCTGCCCTGTGTCCTTGCCAGTAACCTCCTTCGCGATGCCAATGACCGCTGTGGCGGCCTTCTCGGCCTGGTCGCTGCCGGTGATCCACTTCAGGATGCCCGGCACGAACTGAGCGAGCGCGAATGCAGTGCTGATCGGATCCATCAGGCCTTCCCTCCAGCCGCCGGCGCGATCTCGACGCGGTTCAGAAGCCAGCCGTACACGAAGGCCTCGTCCTTCGCCCGGCGCGTGGCCAGGTCGATGTAGAACGACCCCTGCAGTGCGTTGAGTGCTCTCAGCAGCACCGTCGTGCCCTCAGCACCGCGGCGGCGCACGTATTCGCGCAGGGAGGCCAGCGTCATGGCGCCGATGCGGCCGTCGACCGTGACGTCGGGATACCAGCTGGCGTCCTTGTTCAGTACGTTCAGCGCGCGCTGCAGGAAGATCGCCGCCTGGTCGGTGCCCAGGTTTACCGAGGTGTCGAACATCTCGCCCGCGACGGCCGGCGCCAGGCTCGCGACCTGGTCGAGCTGCAAGGCATCCCAGTAGCGGCCTCGGTAGATCGCTTTGGCCTGGCCGAGACTGAGCAGGTTCATCGGACCGACGTACCCGAAGGCACGCGCCACGGGCTCGGTGATGCCGTACTTCGTCTGGCCGCCACTGTCACGCGGATCGTCGCTGTAGCCGGCTTCCTTGCCGAGCACCGCTTCATAGGCTGTGTTGAAGTCCATTCGATTTCGTCTCTGTGTGGGGTGTTGTCGAGCTTTCCGGCGGCAGAGTCACTTGCCCAGCAAGCGGCTGAACCAGTCGAACTTGATGGCACCGAGGCCGAGGAGTGCCATCACGGCGTACATGGCAAGGCGGCGTAGGCCACGGCCGAGTTGGCGGTCGACGTACCCACCCCACACGTTGACCAAGCGCTGCGCGGTGCGCTCGTCCCCGAGCCGGCTGACCAGCTGGGCGGCCAACTGCTCGGCGATGGCCTGGGTGTCGGCTTCAGTCAGGCTTCGCTGCTCATGCTTCGGCGGCATCTGCGTCCTTCTCATCGTTCGCGTTCTTGTCTTCCGCCTCGGCGCCCTGCTTCGGCGCGCTGGGCAGCCCGCTCGCGTTCTGGTTGCGCACATC
Source organism: Rhizobacter sp. P2_D12 (assembly GCF_056404395.1). NCBI lineage: Bacteria > Pseudomonadati > Pseudomonadota > Betaproteobacteria > Burkholderiales > Sphaerotilaceae > Rhizobacter > Rhizobacter sp. P2_D12. Next base: position 4,620 of record NZ_JBFUEB010000077.1, read on the forward strand.
GCTACTGAAGCGCAGCCCTCGCTCCTCGACCTTCTTGCGCCAGCCGGCGATCTGCTCCAGCACCGTCTCCGGGTTGCGGCCGGCCTTGCGGATCACCTCGACCTCGGAGATGAAGCCGGCTTGGCTCTGGACCAGCCAGGCCGTCGCTTCCTTGGCCATGTCGATCCACGGCATCGCCGGCGCGACGTAGAGCACGTCGTCTTCGGTGCCGGGGCGAACGTCCTTCGGGCGCGACACCTGGCCGGACAGGTCGGCCACCTCGATGAAGTCCTCGACACTGGGCTGCACCGCCATCGTCACGAAGTCGTCGGTCAGGCAGGCGTAATGCACCCACTGCTCGACGAGCTCCTGCCGCTGGCTGCTGTAGGTGCCGTCGTAGTTGCGGCTGACACTGGAGTAGCTCGCACTGATGCCGGCGGCGAAGGCGCGCAGCTGGCCGTTGCGGAAGGTGATCAGATTCGGATTCGGCCGCTTGCTGTCGATGAGGCCGATCTCTTCACCCACGGCCAGCGTGTCGATGATCGTGCCGGGCGACAGCGCAATCTGGCGCGGCAGGTCGTTGCCGTTGTCGTCCTTCAGCGGCCCCTCGTAGCCTCCGCCATCGGGCGCCTGACGCTTCACGTAGCCGGTCAGCATCGCCGCCACCTTGGCCGCGATACGCTCGGACTCCTCGTAGTCCTTGATGTCCTCGATCCGGGTGATGACGCTGGCAAAGCGAGTGACACCGCGCAGCTGACCGATGCGCGGCAGGTGCGCCAGGTGCAGCATGCGATTGGCCGGTATCACCTTCAGATCCGGACGCAGGCTGAGTGCCTCTCCCGGATGGCCCTTGTGGACCCAGTACCCCGTCGGCCGACCCCAGGTGTTGCGCTGGATGCCCTGCAGGATGCCGCGCGCCGGATCGCTGTGGTCCATTGGGACCATGTCGGGCTCCATCAACTCCAGCGAGTACGGCACGCGCGTGCCGTGGTCCAGGCCGGGGACTGCGCCCCGCACGCGCTGCGCGAAGGCTTCGCCGTCCCGGTACAGCGTGCGGGCGAGCAGTCGTTGGCAGCGTGAGTAGCTGTGCTGCCAACGGACTTCGGGACGACGCTGCCAATCGCGCCAGGCCGACGCGAGCGCCGCGGCGTACTCGGTATGGATCTCGCCGCTGAGCGTGCGCGGCTGGAACTCGACACCGATGCCCTGGGCACCTACCGTGTTGTTCACCAGGACGTCCAGCGAGCCGACGACCAGGTCGTGGTTGCAGTCGAGGTACCGCATCTGGTTTCGCAGCGGGACAGCGCCCTGCTGCACCAAGTGATTCGGCGATCCGCCGTCGCGGCGGAACTTGCGCTGCGGACTCGGGCGAGCCGCCTCGTAGTGCGCCAGCAGCGTACGGCTGCGCAGGCGGTTGAGTCCGCGTTGCGGATCCAGCCAGGCGACCAGGCGGTCGACGGGGTTCAGACGCGCCGTCATTGATCGAGCCGCGCGACAGAGAAGCGCAGACCGCCCAGGGTCGGGGCGCCGGATGCACGCCCACACTCGGCCGCGACGCGCCGCTCCCATTCCTGGCGACCTGCCCGGATCGCTGGCAGGTCTTCGCTTCGATAGACGCGGTCCCCGAGGCGGGCTTCCTTCCCGAGGAGAACATCGGTTTCCGCCTGGAGGTAGGCGGCCAGCATCGTGGCGGCAGAGGTTGTCATGCCCCTATGGTCGCAAAGACGACGTCCAGCCCGTAGCCCCAATACCGGACGATCTGTGCCACAGGCCGCGCCACACGAGCACGTTCACGTGCCGCCCAGAAATGCATCGGCAAGCGTGACGATTGACGGGAAGCACCGAGCCCAGTTCAATTCCATCCGTCAACTCGCGAAGGCGCTGGAGTTCGGCAATCAGTCGGACGACGGCCCCCGGAGACTGTGCAGGCGAACAGGGAGAGGAAAACCATGGCATCAGCAAAGGCGCCAGAACCTGGGACATCGGTTCAAGTCGGAGGGCCCCCAGCCGAGCCCCCACCTGGGCCACCACCGAAATCTGCGGCGTCCGGCAAGACCTTTCTTGAACATGTCGACATCACCGCCACCGCCATCATCAAACTGATCGTCCTTGGTGTGGTCGCCACCTTCGGGCTCATGCTCTCCTTCTGCACAGACAACACGATCAAGTCAAATTCAGAGTGGCTCGGGAAGCGTCTGGAACTGACCGGGTTCAAAGCCAAGAAAATCTCCCTCGGCATCGTGGAACTGGAGGCCGTTGCCGCATCGACCGGTGCTGATACGGCCAACGTTCAAGGCCTTGCCTCCGAACTCAGAACCCTCGCGGCGGACAAGAAGTCGAGGGGTGTCTCGAACGAACTCACCAAGCTGGCCTCCGACATCGAGGCATTCTCGAAGCTCTTGGTGGTGAGAGACGCCAAGCTGGCCGCGGCCGTACGCACTGCCGCGCAACCATCGGCGACCACTGCCTCGACTGCATCCGGTTGGATCTATCTGGGGAGACGATCGTCCGATGGGGACTGGGCACCGCAGTCCGACAAGTTGACTCTGGACAATCCCAAATCACCCAAGACGCTCGCTGCCGTCACAGACATCGTGATTGTTGACAGAGATCCGTCGCTGCCCAGCGCAGAAGCGGCTGGTCCGAAGGAAGTTGTACGAATGCTCCGAGCCGGTTCCGGCGCCATCAAAATTCTCCGTGCGCAGGAAACACCTTCAGTTGGGAGCGGCAAGTTGGTGTGGGCGAGAGTCGATGTACCGCCTGCAGCCATCGTAGAGATTGGACAGCCAAGCAACCAGTGAAGCGTGCGGAACGAGAGAACATAGGGGACACGGCATGTAACGACAAAATGTCGTTGGAGGACCGCCTCGCCGAGCGTAGAGTTATGGCTCCTGCTGAATGTGCCCTGTTCGAGGCCGGAGGTTGTATGGCAGTTCTCATGACTCAAGTGGCCTGGATTGATCGAGCAGCAAGTCGGCTCAGCAGACTCGATCCACAGGCGTCAATCGACGACCTCCACGCGATAGCAAAGGCCGGTGTCCAAGACAGCCAGGGGCAATGGCCCGAAACCTGGGCCGACGAGTACTTTCTGAACCGGCCGTCGAGCCTGACCACCTGGTGGCGGCGCGATTTCTGGACTCGCATCCTCGAACTCGAGCCCCGCCTCAGTTCGGTCGACCTGTGGGACCTCATGGAGGGTGTGTGGGACCAGACGCCCGACAGAATCTTGACGCCGCGCGCGATGGCTGATTACGTCATGGGGGTGACGCTCCCGCCGATGGATCGCTCGAGCGAGAGGGTCATTCACTGAGTCACTGCAGGATAGGACATGGGGTCGCTGCGGGAGTTGTCGATGTCCCCCCAAGCGGACCCTCGCCTAACCAGCCACGGGAAGCTTCGACAGGTCCTTGCTCTTGATCGCGTTGATGATCATGACCTTGTAGCGCTCCACGGCAAGCACGTCGCTCTCTGACAGCCCTTCTTTCCAGTCTGCCCACAAACTCTCGCCGCACTGCCCGCTCATGGCGCACCGCAGCGACGTCGAGTAGGCTCGTTCGGAGCAATCCTTGCCCAACTCACAGAAGGCAAGCATCGCCGCGAGGCCTGCGTTGTCGCCGTTCGTCCGCTGTCCGGGAATACTCGGCTTGTAGGGCTCGTCGGGTGACTGGGCAGACATCTCTCTATCCAGGACATCCAGCGCAGTATCTCTGGCCGCAGGACTTCTTGAGAGAAGGAGCACCTCCATGTTGGCGCGGCGCTCTGCGAGGTTGCGGCCCTTGGCTTGAGCCTTGTACTCAGGCGTCTGCAGCTCTTGACTACGCTGCTCCAGGCCGGACACCAGCTCCTTGACCTGCGCCTGACTCGCCGTCAGGAATTCCTTGCACGTGTCCTTGAGCCTCTCGATCGCCAACTGCCGTTCAGGCGTCAGCTTTCCATAGACTCGGCTCCCTGCGGCACCGCTGGCGAAGTTCTGCAGGTCGGAGAAGGATCTCCTTAGTCCAGCACACTCCCGTGCTCCCGCTTTAGCCTCGAACAGCACTGCACCGTCTGTGCTGCGCAGTGCTGCCGTAGCGAAGGCCCATACGCTCTTCATGCCTTCAAAAGAAGGGACCTCCTCCGGCTTACTCGGCTGAACGGAGGCCGTCTTCTGAAAGGTCGGAACTACTCTTGCAGGATCGTCCGCGAGGCTGGGTGTGGGGGCTGCGCCCGCCACCTGAGGGGTCGATGCACTCGTGGGCTGAGCGGTGATCGGTGCGGTAGGTTGGCCTGCTCCCCAAAGGTAGAGGAGCGCGGCCGAGACCGCAGCCGCTGCCACTATTGCTACGCGATAGCTGATCTTCATTCTGCCCATCGCCTTCACGCGTTACCGAGGCACACAGCGAACAATCATAGATGGAACGGTATAGCTTTGCAGACCTGTATCAACCCAGAATCCCGTAACCAACACCCCCCCATCATCCAAGTCAGTTACGCTCGACCCCCAGAAGCCGGTGGGGTAGAGAACGCTGTACGCGCCCTGCGCGCCACCGGAACATGCGTTCATCCTGCGCTCGAAGTCGTCGAGCTGCTCCTCGGACAGATGCTTGGAATTTGCTGAGGGCATGAGCGAGTCGAAATCAATCGCATCCGAGCTGGGCCACCTCCTGATTCTGAAGTCAGCAATCTGGCCGTCGGCATAGACAACCCGAATGTAGTCTCCCTTATTTGCGGCACGAATCTTTGCAGCAGTATTCAAGAGCGGTGTCAAATAAATCCCGGCAAGCTTCTTTGCGCCTGCAAACTCCGCGGATTGATCCGAGCGGAAGTCCAAAGTGACGTAGTCCTCCCCTCCCACTGCCGAGATGTGGAACGGGCCATAAGTAGCGGCCAATACAGCGCTGATGAACCCGGCCGTTAGGAACAATGCAATCTTCTGGCGAAGCTTCAACTTTTCTCTCCCTTGTTAATTGAAAAGCAATTCTTTACAGAGGAGACATCGTTGGCAACACCCCCCGAAGGGGGGCTTCCAAAATGTTGGAGAAGAAGTACGCCGAACATCAATGGACTCGCGCCTACGCGATACTCGACATGGCTCGACGAGCTGTTCTCATCAGAAGTCGTAAAAGTGCTCGGTGACTACCACGACGTCGACGGCCTTCGATTCGCCCGTGCCGGCATCGGTGATCGTGCAGCGCATGACACCGCTGAAGGTGTTGGCGCTGCCGAGCTTGGTCGGCGCTGCCTGCGTCCGCCGGAAACTCACCGTCGCCGCCGTCGGCGTCAGCGTGAACGCGCTCGTGCCCGAGAACGCCTTCCAGTCGTACGTGAACGGCCCAGTCCCGCCCTCGACAGTCACCGTGACGCTGCCGGTGATGGCCGTGCAACTGCCGCCCTTCGTCGTGGTATTGCCCGAGCCCGAGGTCTGCGTGGGTGCAACGCTCGCCACGAAGGAACCGCTGAAGACCTTGCGCGCGACCCCGGCCGCATCGAAGCGCCAGATCTCGCGCGCCTTGCGCGGCGTGCCCGCTGGGTCGTAGCGCCACACCTCGCGGACCTTGCGCGGCGTGCCTGCGGTGTCGTATCGCCAGAGTTCCGCCATCGTCGCCTCCTCAGTACACGAACACGATGTCGCCCGGCGCGCCGCCCGACGGTGCTCCCGCGACGTTCGTCATCGTGATGCGGCCCAGCCCGTCGCCGCCACCTCGCCCATAGACCAGGCCGGAGAAGCTCGGCGAGGAGTTCCAGGACACGAAGCCAGCGTCGTTGGCGAGCTGTGACACCGCGCTAGGCCGGCCAGCGATGTTTCCCCAGGGCACGACGATGCTGTTGCCCAAGTGTCCGAGGCCCGCCTTGCGCAGGTAGCCGTCGCTGCCGTTGGTCACCATCACCTGGCCAATCCCGGGGTTCTCGTCGTTCCCCGATCCTTGGTGGAAGTGCGTCGCCATGACCTGCCCGGCGCTGTTGCGCAGAACCACGGTTCCGCCGGTCGGGCTGCTGTCGGCCCCCATGCCGGTGATTCCGGGCGCGCCGGTCACGCGGCCCCAGGGCACGGACCCGGCCGCCAGTTGGCCGCTGCCATCGAAGTACCACTTCCACAGCCCGTCGCTGACGGCGTAGATGCCTGTCGCGCCATCGCTCGCGTTCACCATCAATGAGTACAGCCGGGAGGTGTCGCTGAACTGGATGCCGGCCCAGCCGTTGGCCGCTCCCGGCAACGACAGCGAGGTGTATGACACCGGCGGGATGTTCTTCAGGTAGCCGGTGGCCTTGTCCACCCAGCTGCTGCCGTTGAACTCCTGGATGAGCCCGCCGCTGAAGCGCTTGGCGCCCGCCGGCGGGCTGGCGATGGCGCCGGCGTAGGCGGGGTCCAGCCACTGCGCGAGCGCGCTGAAGGAGCCCCGGATCTGCGGCAGGACGCCGGTGTCGTATCGGTCGGTGGTGACGGGTTTGCTGAAGTCGATCGGCATGGTGGTCGAAGTTGTCGAAAGTTCGGTGGTCGTGTTGTGAGGGGCGGTTGGATGGTCAGTAGCCTCGGGCCGTCCACCCGCCCGAGCCGGTGACCTTCTGGCCGGTCTGCGGATTCAGGAGGTAGACGGTGAAGCCGGTCGGGTTCGGCACGTCGGCGAAGTCCACGATGGGCAACAGCGCGGTCGTGCCATTGGCCTGGCACAGCGGCGTGTCCGCGTCGATGAAGGCGACGCCGAAGGGCACGAAGACGCCCGCGGCAGCGTTCGTGATCACGAAGCGGCCCGAGTCGGTCTTGAGCTTGTTCGACAGCTTCACGTCCAGGCTCGTCACGCGAATGAGGTTCGCCCCGGCGGTGCAGCTGAAGGTCAGCACGACGCGCACGTACCGGAAGCTCGCTGCCAGCACGCTGGTTGCCCCCGCCGCGGCGGCTGTCCAGGCGTCTGCACTGCTCAGCTTGGTGTAGATCTGGCAACTCGTCGCGACCTGGCCGGCGATCACCGTGGCGCCCACCGTCACGGTGACGATGGTCGGCGGCAGCGCGGTGCCGTAGTCGAAGGTCTCGTCGTAGGTTCCGCTCGTGGTGCTCGGCTCGGCGTACAGCGGGAAGCCGGCGTCGATCTGCGCCTGGGGCGTGGTCCAGCCGCGCGACTCGAAGTGCTGCGACCAGGTCTCGGGCGCTACCGGGCCCGTCAGCACGCCGTCCTCGACGTACAGGTTCGTCGCGGCACCGGTGAAGCTGGAGCGGATCTGCGTGCGCAGCACGTAGTCGGGCGGCTGGTTGATCGTCGCGGCGATGCCGACCGGCGTGCCGGTGTTGCCGGCGCTGTCGAAGGCCGCGACCCAGTAGGTGTAGACGCCCGCCTGCTGCTCGAAAATGGCCGTGAAGGTGCTGTTGCCGTTCGAGCCGACGGTGGTGCCTGCCGCCCAGCTTGCGCCCTTGCGGACCTCGTAGCGATCGATGGGCAGGCTGCCGGTGGCCGGCGCGGTCCAGTACAGCAGCGCGTTGTTGTCGACCACCTCGGCGCGCGAGTTGACGATCGCGCCGGGCACGGTGACCACGGTGTCGACCGCCGTCGGATTGCCGCGGTTGCCCTTCACGTCGATCGCCACGACCCACCAGCGTCGCGCACTGCCCCAGTCGATGCGGCGCAAGTGCCGCGTCACCTGGAAGAAGCCGACATACGTGGCCGTGGCGAAGCTGTCACCGAAGCGCAGCTCGTAGCCGTTGATCGCGAAGGCACCCGGCACACCGGCGTAGTCGAGCTGCAGGTCGGTGCCGGTGATGGTCGCGCTGAGCGTCGCGACGGTCGGTGCCGTCACGGTGCCGCTGACACTGGCCGGTGCGCTGCGGTTTCCCAGCGCATCGACCGCGGCCACCCAGGCGGTGAACGGGCCGCTGCTCTGCACCGCCCACAGGTGGGAGGTGCCGCCCAGCTGCTCCAGCAGCTGCGCGCTCTCCCAGCTGCCACCTTGCCCTGCGTTCACGCGCCACTCGTAGCCGACCACGTCCGGCTCGGCGTTCTTGGCGCATTTCAATCGCACTCCGAACGGCTCGAAGCCCGCACTGAGGTCGGTCGGCGCCGACGGCGGCAATGCGGCCATGACGCCGGTCACGCGGTAGTCGTAGGCCTGCACTTCGGCCAGGCTCTGCTCGGCCGCGCCGAAGATGTTGAAGCTCGTGAATTTGAAATGGATCGTCTTGCCGATCATGGCCAGGTCCAGCGGACCGCTCTTGCCGATCGCGCTGTCGACACGCACGAAGGCGTCGTTGGTGGCGTGCCCGCTCACCGGCGTGCCGTGCGCGCCGCGCACCAGGCCAGACAGCCTGTACGCGCCCGGCCCGAGCAGCGCGGCGCGCTCATAGGCGATGTACTCAGGCTTGGCGCCACCGATGTAGCACAGCGTGCCCAGCGCCGCGGCGTCGGCCGCGCTGGTGCTGATCAGCTGGCCGCTGGTGCTCACAGCGGTGCCGTCGTTCGTGATGGGCAAGGTCAGGCGCCCATAGCGCGCCGGCCCGTGCAGCGTGCTGGCCTTCTGGTAGTTCAGGCCGTCGACGCTGACCCAGACCGTGCAACCGCCCCAGGCCGGGCTGCTGCCCTTCACCGCGGCATACACCTCCAGCCCGGTCTGCGTCAGGCTGACCGGCGCCTCGAACATCACCGGCGCATCCACGTTGCCCGGCGCGGCGTTGTAGTCGTGCTGGTAGCCGGCGTTGATCTCGCTCGGGTACATCGTGGCGCTCGCCACGCCGGCCGGGAAGTCCTCGGCCGCGACCGTCRGGTCGCCGTCGTCGTTTTCCTCGTCGGTTGCGGTGATGCGCACCGGATATCGGTCGAGGCCCATCCCCTCGTCGGTGAGCGTGACCAGGTCCATGGGCTCGAGCAAGCTGAAATTCGCCGGCAGCTTGAACTTGTAGGTCGCGCGGATGTACAGCGATCGCTGCAGCAGCAGCTGGGCCACGAGACGGGCCACGGCGCCGTCGGTGATCCAGTCCGCCTTGAGGATGCCTTCCGAGCGCAGGCCGTGCGCGTCGATGTCCGCCTGGTCCTTCGCTTCGGCGACGTCGATGTTGTAGCCATTCGCCCGGTTGCGGTATTGGACCCTGAAGTGGTTCTTGGCGTCGGCCGGGCTCTTGCGCTCGATCTGCACCGGCGGCTCGCCGGGCGACGGAATGAAATGGTCGTCGGTCAGGTCGTAGACCGGCGTCGTGTTGGGCGTGTAGGTACGGCCGAGGCCCGCCTCGGCGCTGTCGCCGTAGGGGATCATCTTGAGCTTGCCGGCGCTCCACACCGGGGCGGTGTTGGTGAGCTTGCCGAGTTGCTCCACCAGCTCGGCCGCGGTCATCTGTTCGGTGAGTGCCGGCGACATCAAGAGGCCCGAGGCCACGCAGTAGTCGGACCACGCCTGCATGCCGTCGAGCCGGCTGCTGTCGAAGTTGGCGCCGTAGCGGCCGTTGGCCAACATGTCCAACAGCACCAGGCTCGGGTCGACGTCCGTCACGTTGCTGCCGAGTGCGTAGGCGAGATTGCCCTGGACCTCGAACATGTGGTTCTCGACCTGCGCCGAGCCACCCAGGTCGTAGTCCTGCGCGCAGACATACGTCAGCCCGCTGTAGCCGATGGCCTGTTTCGGGAAGGCCCCGGCCAAGTAACTCCACGGCTCCTGCGCCAGTGCGCCGGGCTTGAAGCTCATGCCGAGCTCTTCGAGCGCGGACTTCGTCTCGCCGCTCTTCTTGACCTGGTAGCTGACGATCAGCTCACAGCCGCGCCAGAACTCGTCCAGCACCGTGAGCTGGGTGCCGACCAGGACGTAGTCCACCCCGTTGGCCAGCAGGGTGGGCGCGCCTTCGTGGTCCGGATAGACGACCTTGTGCAATGCGATCAGCCCCGGGTTGAGCGTGAGCTGCATGGGGCCGTCGCTCGGCACCCGGTAGGTGTCCTGCACGTTCAGCAGTTGATCCGGCGTGGTGCCGCCGCTGTACAGCTTCTTGCCGCGCCAGATCCGCGGCACGCCGACGCTCTGCCCATGGCACAGGCCCATCATCACGGACGCGCTGTAGGTGTAGGTGGTTGTCTCGGAGGTGACCCCGCCGCCGCCCTTGCCGGCGGATTGGCTGGTGGTGTGCGGGATCGCCTTGAAGTCGCCGTACCAGATCAGGTTGCCGCTGATCTGGTTGACACCGTAGACGACGGGGATCGTCACGCCCTGGGCGCTGCTCTGTAGCTTGAGCGCCTCGATGCGGGTCTCGCTGCTGGAGATGGTGGTACGGCCGCCCATGTCAGGCCTCCATGGCAGCTGGTGCAGACGCCTGCACAGGGTCCGCCGCGGCACTGCCAGGCGACGCCCACAGCGTCCAGAACTGCACCGGCCTGCCGGCGAGCGGGGCTTCGTCCAGCCGCGTCAGGATCACGGCCTGGTTGACGTAGGCGTGCAGGACCACCTGGTCCGTCACCAGCACCCCGCCGTGGCTGAAAGTGCGGCCGAAGCGGAAGAGCGCGATGTCGCCGGCCCGTGGGCGGTCGGTGCGTACCGCCCCTGCCCGTTCCAGCCACTGCATGTACAGCTCTTCGCTGCGGTGCAGGTGCCAAGCGGTGCTGTAAGTCCCCAGGTCGATCGGTGCGGCCATGCCGGCGGTCTCGTAGATCGCGCACAGGCTCTGCCCGCAGTCCACGCCAACGCCCTTCAGCCGCGCGTGGTGGTGGTACGGGGTACCCAACCAGGTCAGGGCTTCGGCAATCACGGCGTCGCGTTGTTCGGCTTCGGTCATAAGGGTCGTTTCGAGGTGGGTCACATCACGGTCTCGGCCGCCGGCACGTAGGGCTTGCCGCGGAACCGGATCACGTTGTTGAACTTCGCGGTGCAGGTGGCCTGCGTCTTGTCACAACCGGGGTAGATCGCGAAGGCATCGCCGGGCGAGACGGGGAACGGGAACGGCTGCAGCACCGCCAGCTCGCCGCCCGCGCCGTTGGCGGTGTGCCGCTTGACCGTGCGTCCAATGCCCGCGTTCGGCCCGGTCGTGAAGCGCACGACCCCGAGATCGAAGTAGCCGGCAGCCTGGCGCAGCGCATGACCGAAGCGGGTGCGCGTCGCATCGCTCGCGCTGTTGGCCTGGCCGGTGACGGTCTTGGCCTCGCGATTCACGCCGCAGGATGCGTCGTAGAGCGTGTTCGGACAGCCAGGCTGGTACACCTCACCCGGGACCATCGCGTCGAGCTGCTCGGTGTCACTCTTGATGCTCAGCACCTGCTGCGTGCGGTCGCCCTTCGTCGACGCGATGCGCCCGGTGAACCAGACCAGCGTCCCGACGATGGGCTCCTCAAGCTGGGCTGCGTGCATCGTTCCCATCTCGGCCGCGGGCAGGAATGCGCGCTGCAGCTCCAGGCGCGCATGCTCGAAGCCGCCGCGCGCGATATAGGCGAGCAGCGGTGTGCCGTTCAGTCGCAGGGCCCGCTCGTCCTCGTCCAGGTCGGCCGGTAGCTCGTAGACCGTGACGTCCAGGCTATCGACCTCGATCCCGACGCTCAGCCGCGTGCGGCTGCGGCGAAGGCCCGGGCCGAGCGACCAGGTGGTGCCGTTCACCGTGACGGCCTGATCGCCGCCGGTCCAGCGCAGCACCTCGCCGCCGGGCAGCGTGAACGTGTAGAGGTCGATGCAGCCCAGCGCGGTCTCGGTGTTCAGCAGCTCTGCCAGGGCGCCGGGCGTCTTCTCCCAGGATGGTGTCCTCATGCAGCGCTCCTCATGGCTTCACTGTGATCAGCTCGACGCTGCGTGCTTCCCAGAGCTGGCGCAGGAACTGCGACACCTCGGTCTCGTCCTGGCGAAACCGCACACGCCAGTAGAAGCTGCCGGTCCACGCGACCGGCAAGCCGGCCGCCACCGGAGCGTTGAAGGTCAGCACGCCGTTGTGGTCGATCGCGTAGGTGCCCGGCTCGGCCAGCTGACCGCCGAGGGAGACCTGGGCGTCGTCCGCCGCGGCGAAGACAGGTTCCACCACGCCGCCCCAGGTGCGCACGAGCTGGAACTTCGTCATGGCCCCGTTGCCGGTGCCCAGGCGCTGGTCGGTCGCGGTGCAGTCGTCCGGGTCGAGATACAGGAAGCGCTGCGCGGCACCGCCGCGGGCGTTGAAGAAGCCCACCAAGGTCTGCAGCTCGGCGAAGCCCTCGGTCTCGCGCAGCACCTCGTAGCCGAGCCTGTAGCGCCAGCGCGGGAAGCTGTAGTAGCGGGTGCGGAACTCGCGTCCGCTCGGGGTCTCGCGCACGCCGGTGCGGTGCATGGGCGTGCGCGTGCTGCCCCACTTGAGGCCAGCGAAGGTCGGGAAGATGTCGAGGCTCATCGTGGGCTGCCTTCGGTCTCAGCGCAGTGCGAAATCACGGTTCAGGCTCTTGAGCACCGCGACCAGGTCGCGCTTGCTGGCCATGAAGAACTCGGCGGCCGACACGCCGCGCAGCTCCACTGGAGCGACAGGCTCCGCGCCGCCGCCCGCCTGGTCCTGCCCAGCGAGCTGACGGATCACGTTGGCGTGCTGCTTCGGCAGCACCATCTCTTCCTCGTGGAGCTGGGTGATCGGGTTCAGACCCGAGGGAATGTCGTAGCCGCCCGAGGCGCTCTTGATGCCCTTGCCCAGCCCGGACACCGCCGCGAAGATGGCCGCCATCGCCGCGATGGYCAGGATCGGGCCGACGACCGGGATCCCAGCCTGGGAGGCTGCAGCACCCGAGCCGGCCTCGGCCGCGTTCGCGCCGACCACCGCCGTCGCCTCGGCCGACTTCACCGCAACATTGGTGGCCGACGCGGTCGCCTGCATGCCCTGCTCCTGCGTCAGGAAGCCGAGCTTCATCGCCAGCATGCGCGCCTGGCTGGCGATCCACTGCGACATTGGCTCGGTCACCACGTTGCGAATGAACGCGTCCTTGACGCCGCCGAACACGTTGGCCAGCGCCTGGCCCCAGGTGCTGGTCTTCTCCAGCAGGCCGTCCAGCGCCGTGCCGAAGCTGTCGCCGATGCCGTTGAAAAGACCGGCGTTGGTGCCCTGCTCTCGCAGCGCGGTGTTGGCGCTGGAGGTCAGCGCCAGGCGCTGCTGCTCGTGCTGCTGCTCGATGATCAGCAGCTCGTTCTTGATCCGGGCCAGCTCGACCGGGTTCATGGTCGGATCGGCGCTCAGCAGGTCCAGGCGCTGCTGCAGTGCAGACGCCTGCACGGCGTAGCGCTGGTCCTCCCAGCCGATCTCCAGCTGCGCCAGCTGCGCCTTGGTGATCTCGTCCGCGTCCAGCGCCGCTTTGGCCGCTACGCGCTCGAGCTCGATCTTGCCGAGCGCGAGCTGCTCGCTGGTCCGCAGGCTGTCCTGTTCGATCGCGTCGCGCTGCTGGCGCGCCTCTCGGGCGATGGCGATTTCCAGCTGCGCGGTCTTGCGCTGGATCGCGACCTGGTCGGCCGACGTCATCGTCAGGTTGTCGGTCAACCAGCGCCAGTACGCCAGCTCCTCTTCCTTGCTGGTCTCGCGGCCTTGCGTCAGGACGGCCCGCGCGCGTTTCTCCTCGGCGAGCATGGCCTCGTAGTAGCTCATGTACGAGCTGGCGCCGTCCTTGTCTTTCGAGTCCTTGCCCTTCAGCGTCGCGTTGCGCGTGCCGCCACCCGATGGGGCGGCCTCGGTCGCGTCCGGCGTGAAGATCGCCGCCAGACGGTCGCGCGTCTCGGTGCTGGACGCGACGATCTTGTCCCAGGCCTGGCTCCACGCTGCACCGATGCGCGCCGGCCATCCCATCAGCTCTTCCTGCGCGCCCTGCAGGTCGCCGGAGACGAGTTTGTACAGGCCGGACGCCAGCGAGCGCAGCGGCTCGGCCACGCTCACCACCAGCGCATTGAGCACCTCCCAAACGATCACGACCGCGTTCTTCAGGCCCCAGAAGACGGAGGTCAGCCCGCCGATCGCGCCGCGGGTGACGGTGATCGCCGTCGGCCCGATCGCGACAAACCACTCGGCAAGCTTGGTCATCACCGGCATCAGCACGTTGCCGATGGTGTGCGCGAAGCCCTTCATGACCAGATTGGCCTTGTCGCCCGCGCTGTCGAAGGCGTTGTAGGCGTCGACCTGCTCCTGGCCGACGATCAGCCCCAGCTCGGCCATCAGCTCGGCGTTCTCGCGCACGGTGTCGCTGTTGAGCTTCAGAAGCGCGGAGCTGGCGTCGATGCCCTTGCCGAAGAGCTGGGTCGCGGCGATGTCGCGGTCGGTGCCTTCCTTGAAATCCCCCGTCAGCTTGATCGCGTCGAGCAGCAGGTCGTTCATCGGGCGCAGTGCACCGGCGCTGTCGCGCGTGGCCAGGCCCAGGCGATTCAGCGCGCCCTCGTCCTCGTTGAGGTGCTTGAGCAGGCCCCGGCCCGCCGAGGAGAGTTGATCGGTGGTCGCACCCACGTCCTCCAGCGCGGCGATCCAGGTGCTGGCCTGCGAGGCATTCACGCCCAGCGACTTGCCGAGCTGGATGCTCTCCTCCTGGAACTTGGCGGTCTGCTCGATGGCCTTGCCGAAAAGCGCGCCACCGCCCAGCACCGCTGTGATCGCGAGGAACTTGCCGCGCACGGCTTCCAGCGGGCCGCTCAGCGTGCCGAAGTGGCCGGCGGCCTTGTCGCCGAATTGCTGGACGTTCTCCAGGCCGGCACGCAGCGCCTGGCGCAAAGGGGTGACATCGCCGTCAACGACGACGCGGGCGCGGGGATCGGTCATGCAGTTCGGTGTTGCTCAGTTCAAAGGTCGAGGAAAGCCAGCATCGGGTCATCGGGTCGGCCGTGGGCCACCGCCATGCCTGCACTTCGGGCTTGCTCCATCGCTTGCTCCGGGTCCGTCGCGGCAGGGGCCGCGGAGGTCTCGGGCTTGATGCCGATGGCGAGCGCGATCCGGCGGAGCTGGAGGGCAGTGGGTGGCGTGTGACGCCAGAAGGCGGCGAGTGCGCCGACCTGGGGCAACGTGACCTGGTCGTCGATGTAGGTCCAGGTCCAGCCCGTCGCGGTGATCAGCCAGGCGTAAAGGTCATTCCAGGCGTCCCCGGCGGTACGCTGACCGAGGACGCCGCGACTTCCCCCAGCGCCACCGGCTTCGTCTCCAGGCCTGCCACCTTGGCGACCACCTCCAGCGCGGCGCTGAGCTGCTCCATCGTGGCGGGCAGCAGCTCGACCTCCTCGACCGACATGCCGGTGCCGGCGGACAGCACCAGCACGATGTCGTCGAAGACCACCTCGTCGAGGCGCCCGATCTTGAACGCCATGCCGGCGCGGGTGAAGGCGGGCAGCAGCTTCTTCAAGCGCCCCAGGGGGATGGGCGCGACCTCGATGGTCTGGGTGCCCAGGGTGATGGTGTTGTCGTTCATGGTCGAGTTCCAATCAGCTGCGTTCGAACAAGCACAGGTAGCCGATCTGGCCAGCCGCGTCAGCGAAGGCCTGGGCGTTCAGGTCGTAGACGCCGTAGTCGTCGTTCTTGAAAGGCAGGCTCACCTTGCTGCTGACCACGCGATTGAGCTTCATGACCAGGTTCTTGCCGTCGTAGCTGTTCTGCAGCAGCAGCGAGAAGGCCGGGGTTGGCCCCATCACGTCGTTGGTCAGCTGGAAGATCTGACCCTTCGCGGCGTCGGCGCGGTACTCGTAGCTGATGAGCACCGTGCGCTCCTGGGCCGCCGGCGGGAACTTGTACTTGCCGTTCTCCACGGTGTACTGCCCAGCGCCCGGGGGCTGGCCTTCGACCACGGCCGCGCGCTCGAGCTGCTCGCCGGTGGTGGCGTCGAGCACGCCCATGTCGGTGGCAAAGCTGCCCTTCTGCGGTGGCTCGACCACGACCTGGGCGGCGGCCTGGCTGCCCCCTTCGGCGGCCGGCAGCGTCACGGCGAAGTCGAACACCGCGGCGCGCACCCCGGCAGTCGGTGTCTTGCCGAACTGCAGGCTGCCCAGGATCGCACCGTTGATCTCGGCGTACTTGGCCTTGATCTCGATCTTGCCCTTGCCCTGCCCGACCGCGATCGGGAAGCGCTGGGCGCCATAGAGCATCTTGAGGTCGACGTCCATTTCCACCGAAACGTCTTGCATCGTGGCCAGACGCACGGGCGTGGGGTTCGCGAGGGGAGTCCCCAGCGCGTCGTACCTGGGTATCGCGACGGCCTTGCCGGTTCCAAAAGTGATCATGTGGTGTGTATGAGGGTGGTGGGGTTGGTTCGGAGCGTCAGGTCACGCGCGTCAGGCAACGAGTCCCAAGTCGCCGGCCCGGGAGAGCGCCTGCACCTGGTAGGTCGCGGTCAGCTTGCCGATGACTTCGTCGCCGCCCTCGGCGCGCGGCTCGGTGCGCACGCAGCGCAGGCCCCGACCGAGGGTGTTCAGTTCGCCGTCGACGGCGATCACGCGGTGCGCCTGCAGGTGCAGCCGGTCGGCCGCGGTCTCCCAGTCGTCGCCGCGCACCAGGAGGTCCAGCTCGAACTCCATGAGGCCGCGGTGCACGGCGTGGGCGAAGGCGTCGGCCTGGCCGGTGGAGCGGCGGATGTTGATGGCCGGCACCTCGTCGGTGCCGAAGGCATCGACCCGGCCGCGGTGGACGCGTCCTGCGGCATCGGTCCCTGCCGCCTGCAGCGTGCTCAACACGCGCGCCAGGATGCGTTCGTGGGCGCTGGTGAGCTGGTCGCCCGCGCTCATGCGGCCACCGCCTTCAGGTCGACCTGCAGCTCGGCGCCATCGAGCAGCGGAACGCCCGTCTCGCGCGCGGCCCAGGTCTTGCCGGCCACGGTGAAACGGTCGCCCCGCTGTACGCCGTTCGGCGCATCGGCGGCCTGCAGGCGAATCGTCGGCTCGGTGCGGATCTGCATGCCGTCCAGACCCGTGCTGCCCGGCTCATCGAGCAGCACGCGCACGGGCTGCGCATCGCCGCCAGCCGGCACGAACTGCGCGTCGCGCCCCAGCCGCGCGTACAGCATCGCCAGCTTGCGCGTGAAGATGTCGGCCATCGGTGCAGCCGTCCTCAGGCGTTGATCTTGACGTCGACGAAGCCGTCGCCGGCTGCGGCGGCCGAGAAGGCGTAGCCGGCGGAGGCGAGCGCGACATTGCCGGCGCCGGTGGTGGCCAGCGTGACCAGCCCCTGCAGGTGGTCCCAGCGCACGCTGTCGCCGGCAGCGATGGCATCGGTGGCCAGCTTCGGGAGGCGAAAGACCTCCTCCACCGCGAACGTGCCGGGCGTGTTCGCCGCGACGTTGGAAACGGCCACGCCGATGCGGCTGCCGATCTTGGTGACACCGCCCGCAGGGACGGCTGCAGCGGGCGTAAAGGAAATGGTTCGGCCAGGCTGAACGAAGTTCTTCATGTGATCCTTGTTTGCTTGAGGTCAGTGGACTGAGCGGGTCAGCCGTTGCGCTGCAGCGTCTTCGAATCGAGTGCCTTGGCGCTGGCGTCGATGCGGACCTTGAACTCGACACCGTCGACGCTCCAGCCCTGCTGCTGCTCCATCGTCGGCGCCTGGTTGCCGTCGAGGTAGTCGACCGTCACCACGTCGTGCATGCCTTGGTCGGCTGCGCCGTACCAGACGGTCGGTGAGGCGTCATCCAGCCGCGCGTCGGAGATCACCTCGAAGGTGCCGCGCACGCTGTTCGGCACGGTATTGGCCTTGCCGCCTGCGCCGCTCGCAACCTCGTACTCGCTGTCTCGCACGACGTTGGCCGTGCCCTGCAGCGAGATCGGCACCAGCAGCTTGGCCAGGCGGATGTTGAGCGCGCCGCTGGTCTGGCCGATGTCCTTCTGACGTGCCATCGCCACACGCATCGCATCCACGGCCGCGGTGGTGATCCCGGTGCCGTTCTGCAGGTTGCCGTGATCGGCGTGGAACAGCGCCTTGCCGTCGGCCATCGGCGCGTTGCCGGTCAACACCGCATACGCCAGATTGCCCACCGTGCGGATCGCGGCGCGGCCCATCTTGCGCGGGATGCGGGTGAAAGCGTCCAGGTCGTCGTTGATCACTGCCTGACGCGTGATCTTGAAGATCTCGCCGTACGTGCCCAGCACGCGCGTCTCGGCGCGTTCGCCGATGGAGATGTACTTGTACTCACCGCCTTCGGGCACCTGGCGCAGCGCCGGGAAGCTGCCGATGTCGACCATGGACATCGGCTTGAAGTCGGGCAACGTGCCCGAGCTGGTCCACAGCTGGAAGGTCTCCTCGGCTTCGTCGTAGCCCTTGAGCATGGCCTTCTGCGCGACGTTGGCCAGGAGGACCGGAAAGTCGCTGGTGCTGTGCGTGAAGGCCAGGGCGATCAGGCCCATCTTGTCGGTGCCCTCGTGGCGCACACCGCGTGCCTGCAGCGACGCGCGGGCCATCTCCGTCAGGCTGAAGCCTCGCCACGGATTGCTCGTGTCGTTCTTGGCGAAGCCGGCACGGATGTCCAGCGCGGCAGCCATCGCGGTCTTGCGCTTGTCGGTCTCGTCTTCAACGGTCACGACATAGGTGCCGGCAGCCGGCTCGGTGCCGCGCGCCATCGCGTCCAGCAGGCGTGCCTTGGCCTGCACCACGGAGCAGTCCACGTCAGCCAGGGCGGCGTCGAGCGCGGCCTGCGCGCCATCGCGGCTGGCATACGGCTGGAAGGCGGCACGGATCTCGGCTTGCCGCTGGTTCTCGGCGCGGGCGGCAACGCGGATCGCTTCTTGGTGGGCGACAGGGTCGGTGGTCTGGGTTTGAGCGGCGGGATTGGTCAGGTTCGGCATCGTG
The DNA here is from genome assembly GCF_056404395.1 of Rhizobacter sp. P2_D12. Classification (NCBI taxonomy): domain Bacteria; kingdom Pseudomonadati; phylum Pseudomonadota; class Betaproteobacteria; order Burkholderiales; family Sphaerotilaceae; genus Rhizobacter; species Rhizobacter sp. P2_D12. The sequence goes on from NZ_JBFUEB010000077.1 coordinate 23,263, forward strand.
TCTTCCGTTGAGGCGGTGTTCGAGGTTTGAGAAGGGGTCGGCTGGGCGACAGACTGGAGGGGCGGGTTGGCGGCGTTCGCGCGGGGAGCAGGCAGGTTCATCGCCTGCGCCTGGCCACGCGTCCAGGGGAAGCGCGTTGCGCTCGCGCTGATCGGCAGCGCAGCGGTTGTGGCGTCGGCCAGCTTCTCCGTGACCGCCTCAGCAGCGCTGAACCAGTGGTCCTTGCCGTCGCTGAGCCAGGCCATCACCTCGTCGAAACCACGACCGGTCTTGCTGGCATAGCTCGCAGCCATGGACTGCGCCCACTTGTCCAGCAGATCGGCGTACTCGCGCAGCTCGGCGGCGTTCCCGGAGGCACTGCCCCAGGGCGCGTGGATCATCAGCATTGCGTTCTCCGCAATCTCGATGCGATCGCCGGCCATTGCGATCAGACTGGCGATCGACGCGGCGATGCCGTCCACCGACACGGTGACCGTGGCCGGGTGGCGCTTCAGCGCGTTGTAGATCGCGATGCCGTCGCTGACGGAGCCACCGTAGCTGTTGAGGCGAACAGTGATCGTCTCGGCGTCGAGCGCGGCAACAGTCTTGACGAAATCCTTGGCCGCGACGGTGTCGCCATACCAGGACTCACCGATATCGCCGTAGATCCAGATGTCGGCGTGCTGACCTGAGCCAGCCGATTGGGTAGTTGCGAGCGGTCGACGCTGGACGCTGTACCAGGGTATGACGCTCATGCGATGACAAGTGCGTTGTGCATGCTGTCATGGTGACGAAGGGTGTGTCCGATTTGCAGCCCAGACTCTGGACTTTCGTACCGCATCGCACCCAAAGAGCGTTGCAGATCGAGCAATCGATGCCAAGTCGATGGGCTCGTGACTTTGGCCACCAGCGCCTGTCAAAGTCGACCGCGGTGATCTACGCTGAAGACGACGGAGAGGTTCCGTCGATCAGGGGAGCAAGGAATGGTCGGACATGTCAACTCAATACCCGGCCAAGCCGCCGCACCGTACAGAGGCCAATCGATACTGAACTGCGCTGGGTGTACCGCCGCAGGTGCCGTGAATCTCACGATCGGCACTTCGGCGATCTCCTCGGGAATGGCGTCAAGTGCACTGCACAACGTGGAAAACGCCATGCAGTTCGGCACCAACCACAAGCTTCAAGCGTCGAACATTTCCCGCTACGTTTCGCTGAAGACCGGGCGCATCGCAACAAGGACGGAAGATCAAATCCCTCTCGCAGAGGCAGAGAAGTGGATGCTCAGCAAGCCAGACAAGACCGTGTTTGCGGTGTTCGCGCGTGGGCTAGTACCTTACGACCGCGTGAGTCGGGATCATTGGCTGAATGCCATCCTCGCCGGAGGCACGATCAGATACTTCGACTTCCAATCGATGCGGAACAGCGCAAGCCCCGTTCGACAGTTCGTAGGCCACGGCGATCCTTCGACTTCAACAAAACCGTTCGTAGGCGTCGTCACGCAAGCCTGGTGCGGAGCCAATCAGAAATCCAATCAGCAGTTGCATGGTCCTTATCAGACGGGCTCCTTTGACGGAGACGTCAAAGTGACGGTGCTTGCCTTCCTACCAGGCTAGATGATGCAGATTTCCTCTCCTCCCCAGGACGTCCGGGGTGTCGCCTCGCGCATATTGCGTAGACCTGTGACCGCGACAGACCAAAGAGTTCGCTGAGCTGCCGTACGTTACGCCCATTGAACAGGTCTCGAATCCGGGCATCTCTGTCGCGCAGGTCTGGGCCGGGAACATACAGTTTCGCCCCACCTAGACGATTGCGCATGCCGGCGACGATCTCCGCAGCGATCGAGCTGGCCCACGGATCCTTCAACCCCAAGCGATCCTGGAGGATCTCGCGAATGTCGACGGTCCATTGGGCGGCGTGATCGGCCTTGCGTGCGGCCATCTCGACCGTGTCATCTGGTCTGTTCACAGGCGGTTGCTCCATGCTTCGCTTGCAATACTTTGGATTGGACTGATTCGAGAACGTGGCGGATCGACATTTGATCGGACGCTGCCCGACAGTGCAGACGCCTGCACTGCGGTGACATCGCCTGATACCGTGGACTGAATCCGCGCGACACTCGCGAACAGATCAGGTTCCAATCCCGCCTCCAACCGTGCCCACAGCTTGTCGCTGAGCGTGTGCAGGCCGAGCATCTGCGCGCAGAACAACGCGTACACCGTGCAGTCGAGCTTCTCGTTGCGCTTGCCGGCCGGCTTCAGCCAGCGGTGCTCCTCGCCGCGGCCAGTCTTCACCAGCATCCGGCTCTCGGCCGTGAGCTGGTCGTAGAACTCGGCCGTCAGCTCGCGCGCGAAGTGGACGTAGCCAGGGCCGCGCTGGCTGACCTGCAGGCGGCCGTACAGCAGGTCCTTCGCGGTGTCTGTGCCGACATGCCACAGCCGCACGCCCTTGCGGATGGTTCGGCCGCGCTCGTTCACGTCCACAAGCACGCTGGCGCTCTTGATGGGTCGGCCCAATCGCGTCTCGCCCTTCACCGCGTACAGGTTCTGGTTCGGCCGATTGCGCACGAAGACGTAGCACTGGTGGGTGAAGTGCCCTCCGGTGTCGATCGCCACTGCGCCCGCGCTCATCTCGACGCCGCAGGCATGCCGGTAGGTCGCCTTGATCGCCGGGTCGAGCTTCAGATCCCACTCGCGCTGGTCGGCCGGGTTGCCGTAGATGACCAGGTCATCCACGACCCACATCTCCTCGCCCCGCCCGAAGCCCCACACCACCAGTTCCCAGCGGTCACCCTGCACGTCCACGCCGATCGCGAGCTTCACGGCCCCGCGCGGCACCGTGCGCAAGGGATGCCCGTGCTTGCCGCGCATCGCGAGCTGGCTGGCGTCGGTCTTCTCCAGCTCCTGCTCGTAGGTCTCGCCGCGGGTGGTGTTGATAAAGGTCTTCAGGTCGCTGTCGTCGCCCGCCTGCGCCTTCTTCGCCGCGGTCAGCCAGTCGCGCACGATGCTGACCCAGGTCGCCTGCGGGCTGTACGCGGTCCAGCAGAAGAAGGCGACATGCTTGGGTGGAGCCACTTCGTCGTCGGCCGCATTGCGAAAGCGCAGCTGAATCGGATCGCGCTCGTCGATCCAGGTGCCGTCCTGTGCTTTCCAGCGCCCGCGCCAGGCCGCCAGGTACTCCGTCTGGGTGATGCACACGCCGCAGTGCGGGCAGACGTGGCCGACCGTCTCCGGATCGCCGTCGGTCCACTTCATCCCGTGTCGGGCTTCCTTGCCACCCCAGTCGAGCGTGTGCTCCTCGTCGCAGTGCGGGCAGCGAATGAAGTACTGGAAGCGCACGTCGGCCTGGTGCTCCCGGTCCTCGATCAGGCTGAAGCCTTTCAGCTTCGGCGTGCTGCCCGCCACCGACTTCGGGAAGGTCGCACCCTCGATGCGCTTGTCGCCCAGGCGGAAGGCACTACCCTCCTTCTCGATGTCGCGATCGAAGCCGTCCGTCTCGTCGTAGTAGACGCAGTCAACCGTGATGCGGCGATAGTTCTTCGCGGCTTTGCCGCCGCGCAGGTGGAGCTGGCAACCGAGGAACCGCTTCTTCTTGATCGTGTTGTCCTTGGACTTGCGGTTGAACTTCGGGAACACGCGGCGCATGACCTTCACGTCGCGCAGCATCGGCTCCAGTTCGGTGGTCACGAAGTCGTCGCGGTCCTCGTCGGTCGGCTGGTACACCGCCTGGTTGCGGCGCTTGTGCTCGGCGAAGTAGCCGATCGCCGCGAGGAAGATCTTGGTGTATCCGGTGCGCGCCGACTTCCGCCAGGTCACATGCGTGATCTCGTCGTGGCCGATGCAGTCGGCGATTGCGACTTGGTACGGGTAGGCCTCCCAGCGGCCCTGCTCGTAGCTGCTCTCCTCCGACAGGTAGAAGTGCTCGGCCATCCACTGCGACAGGCGCATCGGCGTCGGGGCTTCGAGCGGGCGCAGGCCACGGCGCAGCGCGGCGTTGATCTCGTCGCGCTGCTCGGTGCCGAGGTCCGTGAGCGACATCGGCCGCTCCAGCTCGATCACGTGAGTCATGTCGCTCAAGCTTCTTCCTCCTCGTCGGGTTCTTCTTCGGCGTCCGCCAGCGTCATCGCCGCGGCGCGGTTGCGGGCCTTGGTGACCTCCTCGTCGAGGATGCGCAGCGCCTCGCCGGGCAGGTCGACGCGGCGACGCACGCGCGGCACGAGGCCCTGCAGCAAGCTGCCCACGTCGCCGGCCATCTTGGCGAGCACCAGCTCGAGCACCGACACCGGCGCCAGCTCGCGGCGGTTCACCGCGTTGTCCATAGCGACGCGGTCTGCCTGCTCACGGGCGAGACGGGCTCGCTCGCGGGCCAGCTCGCCGTCGGCGCCGCGACCCGCCGCCTGCTCACGCAGGTGCTTCGTGTACGCGCGCAGCCAGGTCGCCGCCGGCTGGCCGGCCAGCAAGATGCCGCGCGCGAGCAGGTCACTGACGACGGGCTGGCTTATGCCGACCAGGTCACCGAACTGCTCTTGCGTCACGGGCGAAGACAGCATGTCCTGTGGCTCTCCCATGGATATAACCCCCTTAGGAACGCCCCGCAACTGCGGTGCGAACGGGGTTCGAATTACCCTTGACCGAGGTCTCCCGGGAGGACCCGTCTWGGGGGGTGGGGGTGGTGGGCACTGAGGTCGAGGTGGTCATGCGCCCTGCCCTCCACTCGACAACCCAAGCTTCGCCAGTTGCTTCTGCATGCGCTGCTCGTAGTGCGGCTTGAAGCGCGCATCGATCACACGCTGTGCCGTGCCGACGAAGTCGAAGCGCCGACCGTACCGCGTGCCGTTGACGAACAGCAGCACAGGCTTGACCGCACTGCCCGCGCTGAAGCGGTACCGCGCCCACACACCGCGCCGCAGGTGCTGCACCTTGTCGCCGTGCTTCCACGAGCCACGACCCTGACGCGATTCACCGCCGTGCGCAACGAAGTATTCGACCTTGCTGCGTTTGGCCTTCGAGCGCTTGCTGTTGGTCGCGTTGGCATCCGAGCCCGCGAGGTTGAAGGCCTGCAACTGGCTCAGGATCTGCACGATCTGCCCGCGCCCCATGTTGCCGTAGGCATCGAGCTTGGCCGCTGCGCCCGGCACCGCCCGCTCGTTCTTGCGCATCAGCCCAGCCTGCACGAGGATCCCTTCGAAGCGCTTCAGCGGCCGGTTGCCGCCTTCGATCTGCGGCATCAGGTAGTGCGCCCTGGTCGTGCCGTCCTTCAGCCACACCATCGCCTGCAGCTTGGTCCGCGTGGCGAAAGTCGTGCGCAGCGCCCGCAGCGTGAAGGCCGTCGGGTTGTCGAAGCTCGCGCGTATCTCGGCCACCTGGGCGTCACGCACCTCGCGCGTGGTGTCGTTGATGGCCTGCGCCATCACGTTCGGGTGCTCCTGCTGCAGCTCGCCGAAGGCCCTCGCGACCTGCGCCGCATCGAAGCGGATGTTCATCCTCACCATCGGTTCTCCTCCCTCGATCAATCCAGGCCGCCGCCGCGCTGCGCCTTCAGGCTCTTGGTCGGCGGCGGTCCTTCCCAGTCGGTAAAGCGCTGGTGCGCGCCGTCGAAGGTGAAGTTCAGCGTGTCGGTCGGGCCGTTCTTGTGCTTGACCACGTGCAGCTCGGCGTGGAACTTGTTCGCCTCGGTCGGGTTGCGCCGGTGTTCGCGGTGCAGCAGTCCGATCAGGTCCGCCGCGCCCTCGATGTCGCCGCTGTCACGCAGGTCGCTCATCTGCGGCGGACCGCTGCGCTTGTCGGCCTCGCGGTTCATCTGCGACAGCAGGATGATCCAGACGCCGAATTCCTTGGCCGCCCGCTTCAGGCCGTTGGCGATCTTGCCGAGTTCCTGGTTCCGGTTGTCACCGTCGCCCTCCATCAGCTGCAGGTAGTCGATGACGACAAGGCTGAGTTCCTTGTGCCGGCGTTTCACCTGCTGGATCTTGCGGCGCACGTCCATGATCGAGAGCGCCGCCTGGTCGTCCATCGCGATGCGCAGCTTGCCGAGCGCGTCCACGCCCTCGGTGACGCCTTCCCACATGCTCTGCGGCGCCCGCTGCGGGTTGCGCAGGTCGGCGAGGTTGACGCGCCCTGCCGCCGCCACGTGCCGGGCCGTCAGCGAGTTCAGGCTGTCTTCCTGGGTCAGCATCAGCACCTGGTGCTTGCGGCCGACGTTGCGGCTGAGCGTCAGGACCATGCCGGTCTTGCCCATGCTCGGCCTGGCGCCGATCACCCACAGCTCACCCGGCCGGCCGCCGCCCGCAGTGCAGTGGTCGAGATCCTTCAGCCCGGTCGGGACCGTGGTGATCTTTCCGTCGTAGCGGGCTTCCAGGTCGTCGACGAAGCCCACGACCAGCTCGTTGATGTCGCGCGGCTCGTTGCGCTCCGCCACCGCGTTCAGCGCCATCAGCTTCGTGATCATCTGGTCGATCACCTGGTCGACCGGCTGCGGCTTGCCCTTCGCATCGTGGGCACCGCGCAGGATGTCGTCGGCGAGGGTCGAGCCCAGGCGCATCAGTTCCCGTTCGCGCCAGCGGTCCACCAGCAGTTCGGCATGGCGGTGCGCCGCGCGGCTGCTGACGACCGATGACATCAGCTGGTTCAGGTACACCATGTCGTGGTGCCCCTTCTCGCGGACGGTGACGAGGTCGGCGAGCTTGCCGGCGATCAGCAGTTCGCTGATCGTCTCGTAGATCGCCCGGTGGTCGGTCTGGTAGAAGTGCTCGGGCTTCAGGACGGTGCTCACCGCCTCGAAGGCCTGGTTGTCGATCAGCAGCGCGCCCAGCACTGCGTGCTCGGCTTCGTCGCTGTGAGGGGCGGTCATTGCTTCGGGTCGGCGGCTCATGCGGCGGCTCCTTGGGTTGCGGCGTTGGTGGCGATGTGGCGTTGCATCACGGCCTGCGCTTGCAGGCCCTGGGTGGTGAGCTGGGCGGCCTCGCCCGGCTTCAAGTACCAAAGGCGGTACCAGTTGTCGCGGACGCTGTTGCGGAAGGTCTGGCGCCAGTCACGCTGGCGCTTGCCCTGGGCGCTTCGCCGGGTCTTGAACTCGACCCAGTGCAGCAGCAGGATGTCGCGGTCGATGCCGGCGTCGTTGCAGTACTCGAAGACCGAGTCGTTCTCGGGGATGGGCTTTTCCCCGGCGGCCTTGCAGATCGCGAGGAAGGTGGCGAGGCTCACCAGCGGCTTGTGCTTCGAAGCCTTGCCTTCGTCGTCTTCATCCGACCAGGGGTCTTCAGCCCCTTCAGGGGGTTGGGGGTGTATTTCTTGTATTGGTTCTATTACGGTTAGGGGGCACGTCGTGCCGGGGTGACCGGCATCTGGTGCCGGTTGGGCGGCACCTCGTGCCGGGTGGGCGGCATCTGGTGCCGGGGGCATCTCGTGCCGGGGGGCACGTGGTGCCGGGGTGGTCAGGTGAGAAGGGGGGCATTTGCTGCCGGGGGCATCTGGTGCCGGGGTGCGTCGGGCGCTGGCCTGTTCGCCGCCGAAGCCGCGCGGGGTCACGGTGTAACGGTTCGCCTTCATGGCGCCGATCTCCACCTTCACCAACCCCGCAGTCTCCAGCCAGCGAATGGCATTGCGCACCGCGCGTTCACCGAAGCACGTGCGCACCGTGATCGTGTCGATGCTCGGCCAGCACACGCCCTGGTCGTTCGCCTGATCGGCGAGGCTGATCAGGACGGCCTTGGGCGTCGGCGGCATCGTCAGCGGCCAGCACGCGGCCATCACAAGGGTGCTCATCTGGCAACACCCTTCCCTTGCGGCCACCTGGGTCGCAATGCGTCTTGTCGTTCGGTCATGTCGAGGTGTGGGTCAGGCGCGAAGCCGGGCTTGCCGGCATTCGCGCTCGGCGTGGTCGGTGCGGCAGTCGTCGTCGCAGTAGGTCTCGCCCGGCAAGCACCGCTCTTCGCAGTTGCGGCAGATGCCCAGCGGCAGGTAGGTCAGACGCGAGGTGCGCTGGCGGTGCTTGGCAAGTGCTGCGAAGATGAACTCGGACTCGCGGACCGTCGCCAGGTCGTCGGCGCTCAGGCGCTCCAGCGTGTCGCGGGCCAGCACGTCGATGGCAAGGCTGGGCGTGGATGCGATGTGCGTATGCATCAGCGCGCCTCCCGCATCGATTGCGGCTTGGCCGCTTCGTTGCGAACGCGCAGCGCGACGAGCACAGCCTGCACCGCCGACATCAGTTCCGAGGCTTCGCCTTCGACGCGACGCAGCTCGTTGTCGGTGACGGCGCCGTCGGCCGTGACCTCGGCGATCTGGCCGATGACCTCGGCGAACTCGCGCGCCATGCGGGTCACACCCTTGAACGTGTCGTCATCGACGCCATCGGCGCAGGCCGGCAGCGGCAGCACCATGCAGTGGCTGGCGAGCGCGAAGGCGTTCAGGATGCCGCGATCCTTCGTCAGCAGCGTGAGCTTGAGCGCGTCGGCCAGGCCGATCTTGGCGGTCGGGTAGTTGGGGTCGACCTCATGGCTGAGCGTCGAGGCGCTCTTGCCGAGCAGCGGCGCGAGTGCGGTCGCGCCTCCGGGATAGTCGTGGACGAGGTTGAAGGCGGCAGTCTGGACGTTCATGGCATGGGTCCGTGGGGGTTGCTATGGATGTGCCCTGCCCTGTTTCCGATACTGCGCACCAGTGAGCGCACCTCGGGCATGGAACCCGATCGCGCTGTGGCGCAGCGACGATCGGAGGCAAAGGCATGGAGGAAGGAATGCGGTGGGGCAGCGTGTTCGCGCAGGCGAGCGTCGAGTTCGTCGACATCCCCTCGCCTATCGGGCCGCTGGGGGCGCTGGAGGTGACGTTGCGGGCGCCAGGAGCACAGGCCCCTGCCACGTTGTGCCTCGGCGTACCGGCGGCACGGCAACTGTGGGCAGCGCTGGACGCGGCGCTGTGCGGGCAATCGGCAGAAGGTCCGATGGCATGTCACGCGGCATCGCTGCCCCTCGACGCCTGACTGGGTGAGTCGCAGGAACAGCCCGCCAGCATCTCAGCCGGAAGGTGCTTTCTGGCCAGCGCAGCGAGGACTCGATCGGCGATGCGATCGGGAAGCCTTTCGGGCCACTGGGCTACCGCCGAGGTGGACACCCGAACCGCCTGGGCAACCGCCGTCGGTGTTCCGCCGAGCAAGGAAATCGCATGAGACTTGAGCATGCATATACGTTAGCACGCTAATAGGAATCCGGCAAGCACGCTAACTCGTTTAGCTGGCTAAATCTATACATGAAATCGTTGAAGAACCGCCTTGCCGAAGTGATGGCTGCGATGGAGTGGCAGCACCTGGATCTGGTGAAGATTTCGGGCCAAAGCTCCTCTGTTGTCTCCCAGTGGTTGGGCAACGGCTCGAAGGAAATAAAGTCGATCGGCAAGATGGAGGCTGCCGAAC
>NZ_JBFUEB010000078.1:0-31481 GCF_056404395.1 Rhizobacter sp. P2_D12
GCCCGCGCCCGCACCGGCGCGGGGGCCTGCACCGGCGCCGGCGTGGCGGCCGCGACCGGCTCGCCGTTCTGCGGGCCGCAGGCGGTGACGGCCATGGCCGCGGACAGCGCGGCGACGATGATGCTCGGGGTGGTCCAGGAGGTCGTGTTGTCCATGCTGCTTCCTTCCGTGACCGGCGGGAGGCCGGCCATGCGACGCCATCGTGGCCCCGCCGCCGGGTCGGCGCTGTCGCCCGGCGAGCCGAGCCGGCGCAGGAGCTTGTCGGAAAGCGCTGTAGGCCAACGGCTGTAGGCACACTCCTACGCCGCATCGCAGCATCGGCCGATGGCAGGCGCGGCAGGGCCGCGCGACGATGCCTGCCATCACCCCGCGCCCCGTGGGGATCGTCGAGGAGCAGTGGCGATGGCAAGCGATGCGGATTGGCTGGAAGACGTGCGGCGCTGGGCGCTCGGCGAGCCGGCGGCGGCCCGGCCGGCACCGGTGGCCGACGAGTCCTCCGCAGGCGATGAACTCGGCTACGAGGCGGCCCACCCGGCGCTGCAGGCCCGGCACTGGCCCGATGCCCTGCCGATCAAGTCGTGATGGCCACCGCAGCCCCCACCCCGGCCTGGCGCTCCGAGAACGCGCTGATCCTCGCCGCACTCGCGCTGTCGCTGGTTTTTCTGATCGCGTTCTGTGTCGTGGTGGCCAGCGTGGTGCGCAGTGCCGAGCGCCAGCACCAGGCCGCCGACACGTTCTCGCATCCGCCGACCACCGCCGTCCAGCTGACGGCGTCCAAGTGACGCAGGATCAGAACAGCTCGACGTCCCCGATGATCGAGTCGTCTTCCAGGGCCCCCGCCGCCACCAGCGCCGCATGGCTGCGCACCTGGTTGCGCCCGTGCGTCTTCGCGTAGTACACCGCCTTGTCCGCCCGCTCGAACGCGCCGCTCGGCGTGTCGCCCGGCTTGACCTCGGTGAACCCGATGCTGATCGAGATGCGCCCCACCTGCGGGAACCCATAGGCCTCGGTGTTGGCCCGCATGCGCTCCAGCGCCATCGCGGTGTCTTCCTCGCGCGCGCAGCGCATCAGCACCACGAACTCCTCGCCGCCGAAGCGGTAGAGCCGGTCGTGGAAGCGGAAGCTGCTGCGCATCAGCCGCGACAGCAGCAGCAGCACCTCGTCGCCGATCAGGTGGCCGTAGTTGTCGTTGACCGACTTGAAATGGTCGATGTCGATCACGCCCAGCCAGTAGTGCTGCTGCGATGACGGCGGCGCGCGCCGCGTGTCGGCATGCGACACCAGCGCCGGCGTGTTGGTGGCCTTCAGGAAGCTCTCGTCGAAGGTCTTGCGGTTCAGCAGGCCGGTCAGCGTGTCGCGCTCGCTGTAGTCGAGCAGGCCTTCGAAGTTGCGGTAGATGCGCAGGATGCTGCACACCAGCCGCTGCGATTCGTCGCTCATCGCGGCCTCGGTCTCGACCTCGAGCACCCCCACCACCTCGCGGTCGGTGCTGACGGCGAAGATGGTCAGGTGGGGCGTGCCGGGCACCGCCAGCACCGTCTGCCCGTTCATCGCCTGCAGCCGCGCCGGGAAGGCATCGAGCGGCGGCAGGCTGTCGACGTCGGCCCACACCGGATCGGCGCGGGCCACCGCATCGTGCCGGCCCAGGTGGGCCCGCGTCAGCCAGCGCTCCTGGCCCTGGTCGCCGACGCTGCGGTGGATGGCCACCGACAGCGGGCGCAGCAGGTCGCGCAGCGCGCCCACCAAGGTGACGTCGAGGATGTCGCGGTCGCGAAAACCCGTCAGTTCGGCGAGGTGGTCGACCAGCTCGGACATCGCAGGTACTCGTGAGGCCCCATGGATGCGAGCCTACGCCAAAGTCACGTCGGCCGTGTAGCGCCCGATCAAGGCCAGCAGGTCTTCTTCGGAATACGGCTTGCCGAGGTAGTGGTCGACCCCCAGTTCGGCGGCGTAGTCACGGTGCTTCTGCGCGATCCGCGAGGTGATCATGATCACCGGCAGGTCGCGCAGCCGTGCGTCGCCGCGGATGTTGCGCACCAGGTCGAAGCCGTCCATGCGCGGCATCTCGATGTCGCTCAGCACCACCTGCGGCAGGTCTTCGGCCAGCCGTTCGAGTGCCTCGATGCCGTCCTTGGCCAGCTGCACGCGGTAGCCTTCGCGCACCAGCAGGCGCTGCGTGACGCGGCGCACCGTCAGCGAATCGTCGACCACCAGCACCAGCGGCGCCAGGCGCTGCGGGGCTTCGGTGGAGCTGGTCTCGATGACGTGCGACTGGGTCGGTGCGTGGCGTGCCGCCAGCGTCGCGGCACGTGCCGCATCGCCGTACAGCGTGGCCAGCGCCACCGGGTTGTAGATCAGCGCGACGGCACCCGAGGCCAGCAGCGTCATGCCCGCGAGGCCCGGCAGGCGCGACAGCTGCGGCCCGAGGTTCTTCACGACCACTTCCTGGTTGCCCAGCACTTCGTCCACGTGCAGCGCGATGCGCTGCTGCGCGCTTCGCACCACCACCACCGGGCGCATGCGGCTGACTTCCTGGGTGATCGCCGTCTGCTGCAGCAGCGCACCCAGCCAGAAGAACAGCAGCGAGCGGTCGCCCACCGGGAAGGTGCCGCTGGCGTAGGCATGCTCCAGCTCGTCCAGCTTGGCGCGGCGCACGATCTCGATCAGCGTCGCCGGCACCGCAACCACGGTACTGCCGCAGCGCAGCATCACCACCTGCGTCACCGCCGTCGTCAACGGCAGCAGCAGCTTGAAGCTGGTGCCCTGGCCGACCGCGGTGGCGGTCTCGATGCGCCCGCCCATCGCGTTCACTTCGGAACGCACCACGTCCATGCCGACGCCGCGGCCGGCCAGTTCGGTCACCTGGTCGGCGGTGGAGAAGCCGGGCGTGAAGATCAGGTTGGCCAGTTCGGCATCGCTGTGCGATTCGTCGGCCTTGATCAGGCCCATCGCGACGCCCTTGTCGCGGATGCGCGCCAGGTTCAGGCCGGCGCCGTCGTCGCGGAATTCCACGCCGACTTCGTTGCCTTCCTGGTGCAGCGACACGGTGATGCTGCCGGCGGCGTCCTTGCCGACACCGGTGCGCACGTCGGGACGCTCGATGCCGTGCGTCACGCAGTTGCGCAGCAGGTGCTCGAAGGCCGGCGTCATGCGGTCCAGCACGCCGCGGTCGATTTCGATCGAGCCGCCGATGATGTCCAGGCGCACCTGCTTGCCGGTTTCCTTGGCCGCCTGGCGGACCACGCGGTACAGGCGGTCGGAGGCGCTTTCGAACTCGACCATGCGGGTACGCAGCAGGTCGTCCTGCAGGTCGCGCGTCAGCCGGGCCTGCGCCGCCAGCTCGTCCTCGGTGGTCTCGAGCGTGCGGTGCAGCGTGCGCTGCACGGTGGCCACGTCGTTCACCGACTCGGCCATCATCCGCGTCAGTTCCTGGAAGCGCGTGAAACGGTCGAACTCGAGCGGGTCGAACGACTGGGCCTGCGCCTTCGCCTGCTCCAGCCGCGAGCTCATCTGCGTCTCGGCCTGCAGCTCAATGTCGCGCAACTGGCCGCGCAGGCGCTCCAGGTTGTCCGTCAGATCGGACAGCGAGCCGCGGATGTTGCCGACCTCGGCCTCGATCCGCGAGCGCGTGATGCTGACCTCACCGGCCTGGTTGACCAGGCGTTCGAGCAACGGGCCGCGCACGCGCACCGCGGAATGCGTCGGCGCGACGGTGGCGTCGGCCGCCACCACCGCGCCCGGCGTGGCCGAGAAGCGCGACCAGTCGATGTCGCCCGAGGGCGCCACCTGCTGGGCCGCGACGCGGGCCGGCGTCATGACGGGGTTCTGGGCCTGGGGCTGAACAGGGGTCGGTTCCAGTGCCTCGACGAACGGCGCAGGCGCGGTGGCCGGCTCGAGCGGCAGCGGCTCGGTGACCGGCGGCTGCTCGGCGAACGTCTCGGCGGGCTGGATCGGGTCGGCGACCACCGGCGGGGGCACCACCATTGGCGGCGCGACCGGCGCCTGCACCACGGGCGGCGCCACGACCACCGGCGGCGGGGCCACCGGCGGGGGCGGCGCGTACACCGGCGCGGCCGCCTCGGCATACGCCTGGGCATCGCGCGAACGCAGCGCTTCGAAGGTGTGGGCCAGGCCGTCGGCGCGCGACTGCAGCGCCTCGACGTCCTGCGTGGTCGCAGGCGTCGCCTGTTGCAGCAGGTGCTCGATGCGGGTTTCCAGCCGGTGCGCCATTTCGCCCAGGCGCATCGCGCCGGCCAGGCGGGCACCGCCCTTCAGCGTGTGCAGCGTGCGCATGCAGGCGGCCGCCGGGCCGTTGTCGCCCGGACGCCGCGCCCATTCGCGCAGCTTGCCGGCCAGCTCGGGGATCAGCTCTTCGCCTTCTTCCTCGAAGATCGGAAACAGCTCGGCGTCGACCGCGTCGACCGCGTCGAGGTCGTCGTCTTCATCGTCCTCGTCGTCCGCATCGACCCGCACCGGCGCCGAGCGCTGCGGCTCGGCCGCGAGCGGCTCGAAGGCCTTCAGTTCGGGCAGGCCGAGGCCGGCGAAGTTGGTGTCGTTGGTGCCGAACGAGCCTTCGGTCGCGGCGGCCAGCGCTTCGGGGTCGACGAACTCGGCCACGTCGCTCACCTCGGGCACCTCGGCCACTTCGATCACCGGCTCGTTCAAGGCCAGCTCGGGCACCGGCTCGTCGAACGAGATGTCCAGCGCATCGAAGCCGGCTTCCGGCTGCGGCGCGGGAATGTCGTCGATGACCGGCGGCGCGGCCTCGTTGGCAGCGTTGACGGCCTGCAGGCGTTGCGCCGAGCTCAGCTCGTGCGCCGCCAGGCGCTCCAGCAGCTCGGGTGCGGCAGGCTTCAGGAAGCCGGCGGCGAACTGGTGCAGCAGGCGCCGCACTTCCTCGGCCGAGTCGACGAACAGCCGGGCCTCTTCGATGGTGCCGACACCGATCGACTGCGAGCGCATCAGCGCGTGTTCCAGCAGGCGGGCCAGGTGCGACAGCTCGGTGAAGCCGACGGTGGCCGAACTGCCGGCCAGCGAGTGCGCCAGCGCGATCGGCATTTCGCCGACCGGACGGTGCAGCTCCATCGCCCATTCGGCGACCTCGGTGGTCAGCCGGCGCGACAGCTCGTCGGCCTCGTTCAGGTAGATGTTGAACAGCGGGATGCCGATGCGCAGCGGCCCGACGATCTTGACCTGGTCGTCATCGGACAGCGGCGCCGCTTCGGGCGCAGCGGCCTCCAGCGGCGTGGCGGCCACCTCGGCGATCATCGGCGCGGCCTCGATCACCGGCTCGCCGCCGAAGATGTCGTCGCCGAGATCGAGCTCGATCAGCTCGACCGATTCGGCCGGCAGCGACTGCGGCTGTACGGCCGCGGCCGGCGACACCGGGTCGAGCACCGATTCGATCGGCGCATCGACCCCCAGCTCGAGCGAATCGAGCATCGAGGTGTCGGGCAGCTCGAACGACGGCAGCTCGCTGGCGGCGGCCGTCGTGGCCTGCGGCACGGCGGCCGGGGCATCGAACGCACCCAGGTCGAGGTCGAACGACAGGTCGGCCAGCGGCAGCGGCGCCGAGGCGACCGGCGGGGCGACCGGCTTGGCAGGCGGCGCCGGCGGCACGGCAGCCGCCAGCGGAACCGGCTTCGACACCGGCGCGGTGACGACCGGCGCGGGCGGTGCCGCAGCAGGCTTGCCGTCGCCGAACGACAGCGACATCAGCGGCACCGGCGAGGTGGCGCCGACCTTGATCGGCGGCACCGGATCGCCGCGGCCCAGCGCCTCGGCCGCGGCCTTGACGGTGGCGGCCTGGAAGCCGGTCACGTTTTGTGCCGCGATCGCGTCGACCCACTTCGCGAAGTAGGCGAGCGCTTCGTTGGAGAAATTCAGCAGCGTCGGGTCGGCGGCCTTCTGACCGGCAAGCCAGGTGTTGTAGACCTGCTCGCAGGCCCACGCGGCCTCGCCGAATTCCTTCAGCCCGACCATGCGCGAGCTGCCCTTCAGCGTGTGGAAGGCACGCCGCACGGTGGTCTGCTGCTCGAGGTCGGCACTGGCATTCGCCAGCGACTTCAGCGCGGTCTCGGCGGTCTCGATGACCTCGCGCGCTTCCTCGAGGAAGATCTCGCGCATCTCCGGGTCGTCGCCCAGGTCGGTGGCCATGCTGGCCGGCGCGGCCGACAGCGCCGGCTGCACCTTGGCCGGCGCGGCCTCGGGCATGTCGAGCACCGGGTCGGTGGCGGTGTGGACGAAATCGGACAGCGCCTCGGACAGCTGCTCGCGCGCCGCCACCACCTCTTCGGTGTTGTGCGCGTGGCCGATGGCCTCCTTCGCATGCTCGACGGCGGCCACCAGCTCAGGCTGCTCGGCCGCCTGCGCCTCGTGCGACAGGCGGTCCAGGTCGCGGGTGACCTCGTCCAGCGGCACGTGGTCGCTGGCGGCGGTGAGCGACAGCGACTGCGCCTGCTCGATCAGGCGCGGCTCGACCGGCGCCGGCGCATGCGCCAGCGCGAGGTTGGACGCCTGGCGCGCGGCGGCGCTGCGGCCCATCAGCGGACTCAGCGTGCCGGAGCGCGCGTCGAACACGAACAGCGACTTCGCCATCGCCGGCTGCACGCTGAGCATGTCGATCAGGAAGCCGAGCGCACCCAGGTTGCCGGCCAGCCGGTCGAAGGTGCCCGACTGGACCACGCGCTGCGGGTCGACTTCAGTCGTGATCAGGCCATCGACGTCCTCGCGCATGCGCAGCACCGCCTGCGAGGCCTGGTCCATGCCCAGCACCGACAGCACGCCGCGCATCGCGGACAGCTGGTTCGGCACCGGCACCAGCACGTCGCGCTGCGCCGGGTCGCGGAAGAACTGGTCGATCAGCTTCTCGGCCTCGGACAGCGAGGCGCGCAGCTCCTGCACGACACTGCCCATGGTCTGGCGGTCGGAGACGCGGCGGTACAGCTCCTCCATCCACGCTTCGAGCGGGTCGGGGGTGTTGCCGGCGCGCACCGAGGCGATGCGCTGCGCCAGCCGGCGCACGCGCGCGGCCTGCTCCGGGTGGTCGAAATCGGCGTCTTCGAGCGAGGCCTCGAGGTACAGCACGCTGGTCGCGACTTCCATCGCGAGCGCGGCCTCGGGGGCACTGTTGGCCTGCTGCGTCTGCAGCACGGCGCCCTGGATCTCGTCGGCCAGCAGCTCGCCGCTCGGGTACAGGCGCTTGACCGAATCGCCGACCAGCGAGAACTGCTCGGCCAGCCCGCTCATGCGGTGCATTTCGCCGCCGGCGACCGACGACCAGGCGTCCTTCGCGGTGGCGACGCGCTTGCGCGCCTGCACGATGAGGGCCGGGTCGAAGCGGCCCAGGCGGCTGGTGTCGTAGTCGACCGGCAGGTGCTGGGCCAGCCCGTAGACCTGGCGCACGGCGGCCAGGCGCGGCGTCTTGCGGCCGTCGCCGGGCGAGGTGCTTTGCGCGCAGAAGAAGAGCAGGTCCTGGGCGAGGCGCTCGGACACGTCGGGCTGGCCGCGCTCCAGCGTGCGCAGCTGCGCCAGCAGGCGCGAGGCGACGCGCTTGGTGTGGACGTCGCCCTTCAGCAGGCCATTGGCCTGGCTCTCGAAGAAGGCGGCGGCCAGTTTCCACAGCGTCGAGTGGGTCAGCTCTTTCGCGTGCGCGCCGAGGCCGGCGCAGACGTCGCTCATGCGCTGCAGCGCCGGCATCGGCTCGCCGCGCATGATCAGCAGCAGCTGGCGCTCCATCAGCCCGCGCGCGATCGAATCGGGGGCGCGCGGCTTGACGCTCGTGTCGCTGGGCAGCTCGCGCCAGCGCCAGTCGATGTGCCACAGGTCGGCCGGGTGCACGCGTTCGGCACCGGCCAGCGCCTGCACGGCCTGGTATTGCGGGAACAGCGCGAGCGGCGAGACCGGCTTGTCGGCCAGCAGGCGCTGCAGGTAGTCGAGCAGCGCGAACGAGGCGCGCTCGATGGTGTCGACCTCGGCCGACGTGAGCTTCTGCGGCTTCGCGACGAAGCGCTGCACCGCCGCCTCGCTGGCGGCCAGCACGCTGGCGACGGCCGGCAGGCCGACCAGTTCGAGCGCACCGACGCCCTGGTGGATCTGCTGGCGCGCGGTGCGCAGCACCGACGGGTCGACCGCGTCGACATCGGAGCCGCTGTTCGCCTCGGCCTCCTTCACATAGCGGCGCAAGGCCTTGTGGGCCGTGTCCAGGGACTTGCGCAGTTCTTCGTGGACCCACGCGAGCGCGCTGAGGTCGTCTGTCGTCTCACTCATGGTGTCGCTCATCGTCGCGTTGGGGGCTGCGGCGTGTCAGGCCGCAGACAGCACACTAGCTCAACCGATCTTGAACCGTGCAACCGATTGCTTCAGTTCTTCAGCCGTCCGGGACAGTTCGCGCACCATCTGTGCCGTCGAGCGCGTACCTTCACCGGTCTGCTCCGTCACCGCAAAGATGTGCTGGATGTTCGCCGCCACCACGTTGGCCGATTCGGCTTCTCGCGATGCCTGGCTGGAAATGTGCGCAATCAGGTCGGCCAGCTGGCGTGACACGCGGTCGATGTCGCCCAGTGCGTTACCGGCCGCGTCGGACAGCCGGGTTCCTTCCACCACGCCCTGCGTCGAACGTTCCATGGCCGCCGCAGCATCCTGGGTGTCGGTCTGAATGGTCTTCACCAGGGCCGCGATCTGCCGCGTGGCGTCGCCGGAGCGTTCTGCCAGCCGTTGCACTTCTTCGGCAACCACCGAGAAGCCCCGGCCCGCTTCACCGGCCGATGCGGCCTGGATGGCGGCGTTCAGTGCCAGCACGTTGGTCTGTTCGGTAATGTCGGAAATCAGCTCGGTGATTTCGCCGATCTCCTGCGACGATTCGCCCAGCCGCTTGATCCGCTTGGAGGTTTCCTGGATCTGGTCGCGGATGGAGTTCATGCCGCCGATGGTGTTCTGCACCGCGGTCAGGCCGGACTCGGCGGCCTGCAGCGATTGACGCGCCACCTGGGCCGTCTGCTGCGCTTGATGCGACACGTCGTTGATTCGGCCGGCCATCTGCAGCACCGACTCGCCGGTTTCGCGGATCTCGCGCAGCTGTTCGTCGGATGCGGCCAGCAGTTCGGTCGACGTCGCTTCCACCTGCTGCGTGGTCTCGGTCACCCGGCCCACCGTGCCCTGCACCTGCGACACCAGCGTTCGAAGCTCTTCCACCGTGTAGTTCACCGAGTCGGCGATGGCGCCCGTGATGTCTTCCGTCACGGTCGCCTGCTGGGTCAGGTCGCCTTCAGCAACCGTCTGCAATTCGTTCATCAACCGCAGAATGGCCGCCTGGTTCGCGTCGTTGACGCGCTTGGCTTCCTGTTCCTGGCGTTCGGCTTCCAGCCGCTGGTTCTCGGCGAGCGCCGCACGTTGCGCCTGGTCACGCACATACAGTTGCAGGAAACCGGCACCGCCCAGCGCCAGCACGACGGCCGACAGCAGCAGCAGACCCAGGCTCACCACATTGAAACCGGTCTCCTGGCCGAGGCGCACCTGCACCGCTTCCAGGCCTTTGCGCAGCGGCTCGCTGTCGCCGATGATGGCGGATTGCGCTTCACGCGCCGAGACCAGGCCCTGCAGGTTGCCCAGGATCGAGCTGGCCTGCGTGCGGGTCTCTTCGTATTGCTTGAGCAGCGCGGTCAGGCGCTCCTTGGTCTGCGGGTCCTTGGTGCCCGGCAGGCGCAGTTCGGCATTGCCGTTCGACAGGCCGTCGGCGATCTCGCGGAACGAGTTCAGGTCCTTGCCCAGCAGGAACACGGCCTCGGGGCTCACGCCTTCCATGGTCAGGAATTCGTTGGCCGACTTGCCGATGCGCTGGGTCAGCATCACGAGCTGGCCGACCGCGGACAGCTCGGCCGGCGAGGCCTCCTGCTGCAGCTTCAGCGACGACACGGTTTCCGCGATTTCGAGCAGGTCGGACGACTGGCGGTTGATCGCGCGCAGCGCCTGGCCGACCTGCGTCAGGATCTTCTGCTGCGCCAGCACGGTCGTCGCGTTCTTCTCGGCGCGGTCGACCAGCGGCAGCAGCGGCTCCAGGTCCTGCTGCACGCCGGACGGCGCCGCATCCATGTTGGCGTCGCCCTTGGCCAGGCCGCGCACGCTGCTTGCCAGCACCGCGGTACTTTCCTTCACTTCCGGGAAGGCCTGCGCACTGCCGATCAGCGCCTGCGACACCGACTTCGCCAGACGCTGCGACTGCATCAGCGCCTGACCCGAGGCGGCCACCTGGGCCGCGCCCTTGTTCGCCTGGTTCAGCGAGCTGATCGTCATCGCGACCAGGCCGACCAGACCGATCAGCACCATCGCACCGAGGATGCGCTGCTGCTGCGACACCGGGCGGCTGCCGATCAGCGGCACGCCGGTGCCGGCCATCAGCGCGGCGTTGTCGCCGCTCGGCAGGCGGGTCTCGGAGAAGTCGGCGATCTCCGAAGGCGCGGCCTCCGAGATGATCGACGAATCGAGGTTCACCGTCTGCGCTCCACCGTCGGGCCGCGTCGCGTCGTCGCGTCCCAGGTCCAGAGACGCGTCGTCCAGCGCCATGGCGCCACCGTCGGCATACGCGTCGTCGCGGCCTTTGCCCTTGCCTTTGATTTTGTCCAGGAAGCTCATAGGTGCCTCGTTGCGTCGTCTTTGGGTAATGCAGTCAGGAGGGCCGGCGCGCGCTGCGCATCAGCCGGCGATCTTCAGGAAAGCTGCTTCGTTGGCCAGCTGTGCCAGGTTCAGTTCGCGCCACAGGCGGTTGCCTTCGTCGCGATAGTGCGTGCCGACGAAGGCCGGTCGCGCCTGGCCGTCATCGGCCTCAGGCGTCAGCTGGTCGAGGTTGCGCAGCCCGGCGAGCCGGTCGACCAGCACCGCGCAGTTGATGTTCAGGTCGTTGTTGAACGCGACGAACCATGACTGCTCGCGCACCGGCTCGTTGCCGCGCACGCCCAGGAAGCCGGCCAGGTCGACCACGCCGTGCAGCTTGCCGCGCAGGTTGGCCACGCCCATGAACCAGCGGCTGGTGTACGGCACCGGCATCGCCGGCGAGAACGGAAAGATTTCACCGGCCTCCTGCAACGGGAACAGGAACCCGTGGCTGCCGCACTCGACGGCAAGCCAGGCGCGGCCGCGCTCTTGCGTACGCGCCGCCTGCAGCCTTTCGGCCAAGCGGCTTTGCAGCTCGCGCAATGCTTCCTTGTTGGCCATTCAGTTTCGCCTGGGAGACGTGGAGGTTGGGAGGATGCCGGGGTTCAGTCGAACGCGCGGATCTTGGACACCAGCTCGTCGGCATCGACGGGCTTGACGATGTAGTCGCGTGCGCCCTGGCGCATGCCCCAGACCTTGTCGGTCTCCTGGTTCTTGCTGGTGCACATGATCACCGGCACGTCGGTGAAGCGCGGATCGCGCGTGATGGCGCGCGTCAGCTGGAAGCCGTTCTGGCCCGGCATCACCACGTCCATCAGGATCAGGTCGGGCTTCTCTTCGCCGAGGCGGCGCATCGCGTCCTCGCCGTTCTCGGCGGTGCGCACGGTGTAGCCGCGCTTCGTGAGCAGCTCCGACAGGTAGTGCAGTTCGGTCTTCGAGTCGTCGACCAACAGAATCTTCTGAATCGCCATGTCCTTACTCCTTCATCTCTTCGGTGCAAGCGCCGGGCCGGGCATCAGCCGCGGGCCGGGCGGTGCTGTTCCACTGCCTGCAGCAGCTGGTCCTTCGTGAACGGCTTCGTGAGGTAGTCCTCGGAGCCGACCATGCGGCCGCGGGCCTTGTCGAACAGGCCGTCCTTCGAGGACAGCATGATCACCGGCACGTCGGCGAATTTCGCGTTGCGCTTGATGATGGCGCAGGTCTGGTAGCCATCCAGCCGCGGCATCAGGATGTCGCAG
Organism: Rhizobacter sp. P2_D12; assembly: GCF_056404395.1. Lineage (NCBI taxonomy): Bacteria > Pseudomonadati > Pseudomonadota > Betaproteobacteria > Burkholderiales > Sphaerotilaceae > Rhizobacter > Rhizobacter sp. P2_D12. The sequence continues at coordinate 11,886 of NZ_JBFUEB010000078.1, forward strand.
AAGATCAGGTCCGGGCCATGGTCGTTGACCTTGGACAGGGCATCGAAACCGTCTTCCGCCAGCAGCACGGTGTGGCCGCCCTGCTTCAGGAAGATCTCCGCGCTGCGGCGGATGGTGTTGCTGTCGTCGATCACCAGCACCTTGATGCCTGCGATGGCTTCATTGCTCACCGAGAATCCCCTCAATGACTGTGCGCGGCCGGGCCTTGTGCCCGGCACGCAATGTAAGAGCCTCAGCGATCATCAGATCTGGACCATTTCAAAATCTTCTTTGCGCGCGCCACATTCCGGGCAGGTCCAGTTCATGGGTACTGCTTCCCATGCGGTGCCTGGTGCAATACCGTGTTCCGGGTCGCCAGCAGCTTCRTCGTAKAYCCAGCCGCAGATCAGGCACATCCAGGTTCGGGTACCGCTGAGGTCATTGCTCACTTTGTTTTTGTCGCTTCACTACAATGAGAAAAGATTGTAGCGAGGCAGATTGCCAAAAATACATTGATTTCTAGGCACCTACGCCACATTCCTCACATTTTTCTAGAAGTCAGTGCCGGCAAACCCGGCTCGTCTTCTCCTTTCCTGACGGACTTCCAATGACCCCTGACGCCCCCCCTGCGGACCCCCAGTCCGACCCGAACCAGGAAGCTCCGGCCCCCGCCTGCGTGATGAGTTTCAACGCCAGCGACCCGAGCGGCGCCGGCGGCCTGGCCGGTGACGTGGCGACGATCGCCGCCATGGGCGCGCATGCGCTGCCGGTGGTCACCGCGATCGTGCTGCGCGACACGGCCGAGGTGTTCGACCACAGCGCGATCGACGCCGACGTGGTGGTCGAGCAGGCGCGCAGCATCCTCGAGGACGTCAGCATCGCCGCCTGGAAAGTCGGTTTCCTCGGCTCGGCCGAGGGCGTCAGCGCGGTCGCCGAGGTGCTGTCCGACTACCCCGAGGTGCCGCTGGTGTCGTACATGCCCAACCTGTCGTGGATGGAAGAGGACGACCAGCAGGCCTACCTCGACGCCTTCCGCGAGCTGGTGCTGCCGCAGACCGAGGTGCTGGTGGGCAACCACCAGACGCTGACCGACTTCCTGCTGCCCGACTGGAGCAGCGAGCGCCCGGCCTCGCCGCGCGAGCTGGCGGTGGCCGCGGCGCAGCACGGCACGCGCTTCGTGCTGGTGACCAGCGTGCCGCTGCCCGACCAGTTCATGGACAACGTGCTGGCCTCGCCGCAGGGCGCGATCACCGGCGAGAAGTTCGAGCGCTTCGAGGTCAGCTTCGTCGGCGCGGGCGACACGCTGTCGTCGGCGCTGGCGGCGCTGCTGGCGGCCGGCAGCGAGCTGCACGCGGCGGTCGGCGAATCGCTCGCCTTCCTCGACCAGGCGCTCGACGCGGGCTTCCGTCCCGGCATGGGCAACGTGATCCCCGACCGCTTCTTCTGGGCGCTGCCGCCCGGCGAGGAAGGTGAAGAAGGCGAAGGCGGCGCGGCCGCCAACGACGACGAGGCCCCGAAGGATCCCCGGCATGTCCACTGAGACGACCAACGAAGCGCTGTTCGAGCGCGCGCGCCGCGTCATCCCGGGCGGCGTCAACTCCCCGGTGCGCGCCTTCCGCGCCGTCGGCGGCACGCCGCGCTTCATCGCGCGCGCGCAGGGCGCCTACATGTTCGACGCCGAAGGCCGGCGCTACATCGACTACATCGGCTCGTGGGGCCCGATGATCCTCGGCCACGGCCACCCGGCGGTGCTCGACGCGGTGCAGAAGGCGGCGCTGGACGGCTTCTCGTTCGGCGCGCCCACCGAGCGCGAGATCGAGCTGGCCGAGGAGATCCTGAAGCTCGTGCCCAGCATGGAGCAGATCCGCCTCGTCAGCTCGGGCACCGAGGCGGCGATGAGCGCGCTGCGCCTGGCGCGCGGCGCGACCGGGCGCAACAAGATCGTCAAGTTCGAGGGCTGCTACCACGGCCATGCCGACGCGCTGCTGGTGAAGGCCGGCTCGGGCCTCGCGACCTTCGGCAACCCCACCAGCGCCGGCGTGCCGGCCGAGGTGGTGCAGCACACGCTGGTGCTCGAGTTCAACCACCTGGCGCAGCTCGAGGAGGCCTTCAGCCTGCACGGGCGGGACATCGCCTGCGTGATGATCGAGCCGATCGCCGGCAACATGAATTTCGTGCGCACCCAGCTCGCCTTCATGAAGCGGCTGCGCGAACTGTGCACGCAGCACGGCGCGCTGCTGGTGTTCGACGAGGTGATGACCGGCTTTCGCGTCGGGCTGCACGGCGCGCAGGGCCTGTACGCGCGGGCGCTGCCCGGCTTCGAGCCCGACCTCAGCGTGTTCGGCAAGGTCATCGGCGGCGGCATGCCGCTCGCGGCCTTCGGCGGCAAGCGCGCGGTGATGGAGCAGCTGGCGCCGCTCGGCCCGGTCTACCAGGCCGGCACGCTGTCGGGCAACCCGGTGGCCACCGCCTGCGGCCTGGCGACGCTGCGCGAGATCCAGCGGCCCGGCTTCTTCGAGGCGCTGTCGGCACGCACGCGCAGCCTGGTCGACGGGCTGGCCGCCGTCGCGCGCGACAACGGCGTGCCGTGGTCGACCGATTGCGAAGGCGGCATGTTCGGCTTCTTCCTCGCCAAGGACCTGCCGCAGAACTACGCCACGGTGATGGCCACCGACAAGGAGCGCTTCAACCGCTTCTTCCACGGCCTGCTGGACCACGGCGTGTACATCGCCCCGGCGCTGTACGAGGCCGGCTTCGTCAGCGCCGCCCACACCGCCGAAGACATCGAGGCCACGATCGCCGCGGCACGATCCGTGCTGAAGTAAGGCATGCACATCCACATCCTCGGCATCTGCGGGACGTTCATGGGCGGCATCGCGGCGCTCGCGCGCGAGGCCGGGCACCGCGTCACCGGCTGCGACGCCGGCGTCTACCCGCCGATGAGCGACCAGCTGCGCGCGCTCGACATCGACCTGATCGAAGGCTGGGGCACCGACCAGCTGCAGCTCAAGCCCGACCTGTTCGTCGTCGGCAACGTGGTGTCGCGCGGCAACGAGCTGATGGAAGCCATCCTCGACGCCGGGCTGCCGTACACCAGCGGCCCGCAGTGGCTGGCCGAGAACGTGCTGCAGGGCCGCCACGTGCTCGCGGTGGCCGGCACGCACGGCAAGACCAGCACCACCTCGATGCTGGCCTGGGTGCTGGAGCAGGCCGGGCTGAAGCCGGGCTTCCTGGTGGGGGGGGTGCCGCAGAACTTCGGTGTCTCCGCACGACTGGGCTCGGCGAGCCCAGGGGCCAGGCTCGGCCAGGGCCAGCCCTTCGTGATCGAGGCCGACGAGTACGACACCGCGTTCTTCGACAAGCGCAGCAAGTTCGTGCACTACCGGCCACGCACCGCGGTGCTGAACAACCTCGAGTTCGACCACGCCGACATCTTTCCCGACCTGGGCGCGATCGAGACCCAGTTCCACCACCTGGTGCGCACGGTGCCGGCCGCCGGGCGGCTGGTCGTCAACGCGCGCGAGGAATCGCTGCAGCGCGTGCTGGCGCGCGGCTGCTGGAGCGAGGTGGTGCGCTTCGGCGCCCGCAAGGAGACGCCGGGCGCGTTGCGCGCGCGCGGCGAGCCGCACGTGTTCGACGTGCTGCGCGGCAGCCTGAAGATCGCGCACGTCGAATGGCCGCTGCTGGGCGAGCACAACCAGCTGAATGCGCTGGCCGCGATCGCCGCGGCCGAGCACGTGGGGGTGGCGCCCGAGGTCGCCGCGAAGGCGCTGGCGACCTTCCGGAACGTGCGCCGCCGCATGGAGCTGCGCGGCGAGGCYGGCGGCGTGAAGGTGTACGACGATTTCGCGCACCACCCGACGGCGATCCGCACCACGGTCAACGGGCTGCGCCGCAAGGTGGGGCTGGAGCGCATCCTGGCCGTGCTGGAGCCGCGCTCGAACACGATGAAGCTGGGCACGATGAAGGCCCAGTTGCCGTGGTCGCTGGAAGAGGCCGACCTGTCGTTCTGCTACCAGGGCAACCTGGGCTGGGATGCGCGCGAAGCGCTGTCACCGATGGGCGACAAGGCGGTGGTGTGCGACACGATCGACCAGCTGGTCGCCGCGGTGCGCCGGGCGGCGAAACCCGGCGACCACGTGCTGTGCATGAGCAACGGCGGGTTCGGCGGTGTGCACGACAAGCTGCTGACGTCCCTGGCGGGCTGAGGAACAGGGCCCCCGGATTCCGCTGCGCTGCATCCGGGTCAGCTCCGCAGCATCGACGCCTTCAGCGCCTCGTTCAGCGTCGACAGGCTGTCCTGCAGGTGCGCCCGGCTCTCCACCGACAGCTTCGGGCTGTTGACCGCCCCGCGCAGCTGCCCCTGCAGCTCCACCGCCTCCATCCGCACCAGGCTCAGCGCGTCCGGCGGCAACGTGCCCGCTCCCCGCGTCAGCAGGCCCTGCACGCGGCGCAGGTGCTCGCGCTGCAGGTTGCGGCGCAGCCGGTCGATGTCGCTGCCGGTCTTCAGCTCGCTCCACACCGACGACTGCAGCGTGCCGTACACCTCGGCCAGCGAGATGATGCTGCGCTTGTTCGCATCCCCCACGTACAGCGGCAGGTCGAGCAGCCGCGACGCGGTGCCGGCACTCATCAGCCGGTCCAGCGCCGTCACCTGCACCTGCAGCACCGCCGCCGGGATGCTGACCGGCCCGCCTCGGTCCCACTCGTTGTAGTCGGGCGACAGGCTGGACAGGAACTGCGGCTTGAAGCGGAAGCTGTCGGCATTGAACAAGCCCCGGGCCAGGAACTGCAGCGCATCGCGCTGCTTGGCCGGCGCCACCGGCGCATAGGCCGGCCGCCGGGTCGAGCCCGGCAGGTCGCGCACGGTGTTCATGCCGCCGACGTACTTGCCGACCAGGTCGGCCGCACGGCCCAGCTGCTGGAAGCCGCTCAGCAGCACGCGACGCTGGCGCGTCGCCTCGTCGCCCGGTTGCGGCACGCGGTCCTGCACGCGCTGCCACAGCTCGCGCGACAGCTGCAGCCGCTTCTCGTAGTAGGCCAGCGGGTCGTCGCCGAGGTCGAAGCGGTTGACCAGCGGATCGATGCCGTCGTTGCCGCGCTGCCCGCCGGCCTCGGCATCGTCGGCATACGCCAGCAGCGGATCGGTGCTGCGCGACGCGATGCGCGACAGCTCGGCCGCCTCGTCGGCCGGCGCGATCGGCTTGTAGGCGTACTCGATCGCCCAGTAGTCGTACGGCCCGAGCGTGGTGTTGTTCAGGCTCGCCTGCTTCTCGCCCGACAGCGCCAGGTTGTAGGCGTTGTAGTCCATCACCGAACCGGAGATGCCCTTGCTCTCGGTGAAGCCCTTGTCCTGCAGCTGCGCGCGCGTGACCACCGTCGAGGCCTTGAAGTTGTGCTTCAGCCCGAGCGTGTGGCCGACCTCGTGCATCACGACGTCCTTGATGCGCGACAGCACGAAGGCATCGGCCTCCGGGCCGTCCGGCGCGATCTCGCCGCGCGCCTCGAGCAGGTCGAGCGCGAAATCCATCTCCAGCGCGGCTTCCTGCGCGTAGTTGCAGTAGTCCATCCCCTGCGGCTTGTTCCAGGGGGCGAAGGCCGCGGGTGCGGCGGCGGCGGCATGCCCGACGTCCTCGACCAGGAAGCGCCGCGCGCTGCGCCCGAACACGTCGCTCATGCCGATGTCGGCATCGATGATCTCGCCGGTGCGCGGATCGGAGTGGTTGGGCCCGATCGCGAAGCCGACGTCGGCACCGGTGAACCAGCGGATCGACGCATGGCGCGCGTCCATGTTGTCCCAGTCGGCGTCGTCGGGTTGCTGGCTGACGACGATCGCATCCTTGAAGCCGATGCGCTCGAAGGCCTTGTTCCACTCGAGGATGCCGGCCTCGACCGCGCCGCGGTACTGCACCGGGATGTTCTTGTCGAGCCAGTAGACGATCGGCTGCTTCGGCTCGGACAGCGCGGCCTGCGGATCCTTCTTCTCGAGGCGCCAGCGGTTCACGTAGTGCAGCCGCGGGTTGGCCTTGGCGTCGCTGGTGAGGTCGGTGACGACGTCGAAGAAGTGGCCGAGCCGCGGGTCGGTCTTGCGCGGCGCCATCGGTTCGGCCAGTTTCGTGAAGTTGTAGACGAAACCGACGAACATGCTGCGCGGATCGGGCGTGGTCGACGGCGGCGGCGGGGTCGGCACCGGGCTCGGCACCAGCGGCGGCGCGGGCAGCCGCGAGGTCGCGAAATGCATGCGCGCATTCAGCGTCGTGATGTCGTCGGTGGTGCGGATGCGCTCGAAGAACGAATTGCCGCGGTCCAGCGCGTACGGCAGCCGGAACGCGGTCTCGATGGCCGTCGAGTAGCCCGGCATGTCGGACAGCAGGAAGTTGGCATCGACCAGCACCGACTTGCGCTGCGGGTGCGGCGCACTGACGATGCTGGCCGCGCCCAGCAGGCTGTTCGAGAAGGCCTGCTCGACGCTCGCGCGCATCGCCGGCGTGGTGCCGACGTAGCTGGTGTTCAGCGCCACCAGCTGGATCAGGTTGCTGCCGATCTTGCGGAAGCTGGCCAGCCACTGCGGCCCCATCTGGCTCGCGTACAGGCCGCGCTCGCCGACCGAGTTGGAGATGTTGATCGACAGCAGGAAGGGCTGGTCGAGGCGCTCGACCGGGATCTCGAGCCAGGTCTTCTCGTCCTTGCGCCACACCGGCACGAAACCATCCTGGCGCGTCGCGCCCTTGATGACTTCGTCGAAGGGCTTGGGCGCGGCCGGGTCGAGCCGCACGATGGTTGCACCGGGCGCCGAGGCGGCCGATGCGGCGGCGGCCGCCGCCGCGGCGCTGACCGGGGCGGACGCGGCACCGGCCGGGGCCACCACGACGATGGGCGGCGCGGTGGTGACGCAGCCCTGCAGCAGGAAACCGGCGAGCACGAGCGACAGGCCGGCGGGGGTCGCGGGGAACAAGGGGGCTTTCACGTCAACGGATTCCTTGTGAAGGGGCGGTCGTCGGATGGGAGGCGCGAGGCAACGGCGCGACGAAACAAAGTGTAGAGCGTGCGGCGGGGTCGCTCGGGGCGCGGAGCGCCGAGCTAGACTCGCTCGCGCCCCGCAGGTTCCGTGCCTTTCGCGGCGTTTTCGTGGCGTTTCCCATGACCACCCACCTCCTCTACCTGCACGGTTTCCGCTCGTCCCCGCAATCGACCAAGGCACGCCTGGTCGAGGCCTGGGTGCGCCGGCACGCGCCGCGCGTCACCTGGCGGTGCCCRCAGCTGCCGCCGTCGCCGCAGGAAGCCGTCGACGGCCTGCTGGCCGGGGTGGCACGCTGGCCGCGCGATGGCATGGCGGTGATCGGCAGCTCGCTGGGCGGCTTCTACGCCACCGTGCTGGCCGAGCGGCTGCAGTGCCCGGCGGTGCTGCTGAACCCGGCGGTCGACCCCGCGCGCGACCTGGCGGCCCACATCGGCGAAACCAAGGCCTGGCACAGCGACGAGCGCTTCTGGTTCGTGCCGGCCTACGTCGACCAGCTGCGGGCGATGGCGCCGCCGGTGCTGGCGCAGCCGTCGCGCTATTTCGCCGTCATCGCCACCGGCGACGAGGTGCTCGACTGGCGCGAGATGAGCGAGCGCTACCGCGGCGCCCACCTGCGCATCGTCGAAGGCAGCGACCACGCGCTGACCGGTTTCGAACACCACCTGCCCCACCTGATGCATTTCCTGAAGCTCGCGCCCGCCCCCTGAAGGGCACGGGCTTCAGGCGACAATCCCGCCCATGTACGCATTGTTCGATGACGCCGGCAAGTTCCTCGCCGGCCGCGTGATGACCGAAGCCGACAGCTCGATGCAGATCGAGCTCGACTCCGGCAAGCGCGTGAAGGTGAAGGCGGCCAACGTGCTGCTGAAGTTCGAGAAACCGCTGCCCGCCGAGCTGATCGCCGAGGGCCAGCGGCTCGCGCGCGAGATCGACCTCGACCTGGCCTGGGAATTCGCGCCCGAGACCGAGTTCGGCTTCGCCGACCTGGCGCGCGACTACTTCGAGGCCGGCGCCGGCGTCGAGAAGCAGGCGGCCGCACTGTTCCGGCTGTTCGAGGCGCCGCACTACTTCCGCCGGCTCGGCAAGGGCCAGTTCAAGAAGGCGCCGGAAGACATCGTCAAGGCCGCGCTGCTGGGCATCGAGCGCAAGAAGCAGCTGGCCGCGCAGATCGACGCCTGGGCCGCCGAGCTGGTAGCCGGCCAGTGCCCGGCGCCGGTGCGCGAGCAGCTCTACAAGATCCTGTTCCGCCCCGACAAGAACGCCGCCGAGTACAAGGCCGTCGTCGAAGCCTCGCGCCGTGCACAGAAGGCGCCGCTCGACCTGCTGACGGCCGCCGGCGCGATCGACTCGCCCTACCAGTTCCACTGGCGGCGCTTCCTGTTCGAGAACTTCCCGAAGGGCACCGGCTTCCCGGCGCTGTCGGCGCCGGCCATCAAGGACGTGCTGCCGGTGGCGGCGGTGCAGGCCTTTTCGATCGACGATTCGCAGACCACCGAGATCGACGACGCGCTGTCGGTGCAGGGCCTGGGCAGCGGCACTGTCGTGTTCGGCGTGCACATCGCCGCGCCCAGCCTGGCGATCGCACCCGACGGCCCGATCGACAAGGTCGCGCGCGACCGGCTGTCCACCGTCTACATGCCGGGCTACAAGCTGACGATGCTGCCCGACGACGTGGTGCAGGCCTACACGCTGCAGGCCGGGCGCGATTGCCCGTCGGTGTCGCTGTACGTCAGCTTCGACGAGGCCACGCTGCAAGTGAAAGCCACCGAGACGCGGCTCGAGCGCGTGCCGATCGCCGCCAACCTGCGGCACGACCAGCTCGACGCGGTCATCACCGAGGCCACGCTGACCGGCGACGCGCCGGCCGCCTACGACTTCGCGCCCGAGCTCGGCTTCTGCTTCCGGCTGGCCCGCCACCTGAAGGCGGCGCGCGAGGTGGTGCGCGGCAAGCCGGAGCTGTTCAACCGCGCCGACTACAACTTCAAGCTCGAAGGCAACGACGGCGCCGAGCCGCGCGGCGACGAGCGCGTGAGCATCGGCACGCGCCAGCGCGGCTCGCCGCTCGACCTGATCGTCGCCGAGGCGATGATCCTGGCCAACAGCACCTGGGGCGGCTGGCTGCACGAGCTGGGCGTGCCCGGGATCTACCGCAGCCAGGCCAGCATGGCGCCGGGCGTCAAGGTGCGCATGGGCACCAAGGCCGCGCCGCACGCCGGCATGGGCGTGGCGCAGTACACCTGGGCCACCTCGCCGCTGCGCCGCTACGTCGACCTGCTGAACCAGTGGCAGATCATCGCCTGCGCGCGGCACGGCCGCACGGCGGCGCTGGCCGCCCCGTTCAAGCCGAAGGATGCGGCGCTGTTCTCCATCATTTCCAGCTTCGACGCCGCCTACGGCGCCTACAACGGCTTCCAGTCGGGCATCGAGCGCTACTGGACGCTCAAGTACCTCGAGCAGAACGAGGTGCACGAACTCGACGCTGCGGTGATGAAGGAAGGCCTGGTGCGCGCCGACACGCTGCCGCTGGTGTTCCGTGCCGTCGGCGCCGAACGGCTGCCGCGCGGCGCGCACGTGCGGGTGCGCATCACCGGCACCGACCTGCTGACGCTGGACGTCCACGCCAGCGTGCTGGCGCGCCTGGACGACCCGGCGACGACGCAGGACGACAAGACGGTCGACGAGGCCGAAGCCGAGGTCGAGAGCGAGGAAGTCGCGGCCGGTCCGCTGACGCTCGCGATCGACGTGCAGGCGGACGCCGTCGACGAGGAAGTCCCGACCCCCGCCGCCTGAACCTTGCCGAGATGCTGAAGAAATTCACCACCCTGCAGATCGCGCTCGCGGTGTCGATCGGCGTGCACGCCCTGTTGCTGGTGGTGCGCTTCGTCGACCCCGAGGGCTTCAACCGCGTGTTCCAGGACACGCCGCTGGAAGTCATCCTGGTCAACGGCAGCTCGGCCGAGGCGCCGGCCAAGGCGCAGGCGATCGCGCAGCGCAACCTGGCCGGCGGCGGCGAGGCCGAGCGCGGGCGCGCGACCTCGCCGCTGCCGTCGTCGCCGCTGATCGAACTGGGCGATTCGGCCGACGACGCGCACAAGCAGATCGAGCAGCTGCAGGAGACGCAGCAGCAGCTGCTGGCGCAGATCCGCCGCGAACTGGCCTACCTGCCGGCGCCCGACCCGAAGCGCGACCGCGGCGACCCGGCCGCGCGTGCGCAGGAAGAGCGCCGCCGCCAGCTGCTGCAGCTGCTGGCCGAGATCGAGAAGCGCATCAACGAGGAGAACTCGCGGCCGAAGAAGCGCTACATCAGCCCGGCCACGCGCGAGGAGCTGTACGCGATCTACTACGACTCGCTGCGCCGCAAGATCGAAGACCGCGGCACGCGCAACTTCCCCGAGTCGCAGGGCAAGAAGATCTATGGCGACCTGATGATGGTGATCACCATCGACGCCGGCGGCCGCGTGCTCGACACCGAGATCGTGCGGCCGTCGAAGTCGCCGCTGCTGGACAAGCGGGCGATCGCGATCGTGCGCGCCGCCGCGCCGTTCGGCCAGTTCAGCCCCGAGATGCGCAAGCGCGCCGACCAGCTGGTCATCACCTCGCGCTTTCGCTTCACGCGCGAAGAGGGCCTGGAAACCACCTTGAGCGCCCCGGCGCAACGCTGACCCCATGGACCGCTACGTCGTCGCCGGCAACCCGGTGGAGCACAGCCAGTCGCCGTTCATCCATGCGCGCTTTGCCGAGCAGACCGGGCAGGCGCTGCAGTACGACCGGCTGCTGTGCCCGATGGACGGCTTTGCCGACACGGTGCGCGCCTTCGCGGCCGGCGGCGGGCGCGGCTGCAACATCACGGTGCCGTTCAAGTTCGACGCGTTCGCGCTGGCGGTGCACCGCACGCCGCGCGCGACGCTGGCGGGTGCGGCCAACATCCTGCGCTTCGATGCGGACGGCTGGCTGGCCGACAACGCCGACGGCTGCGGGCTGGTGCGCGACATCGAGCAGAACGCGGCGCGCCCGCTCGCCGGGCAGCGCGTGCTGGTGGTCGGCGCGGGCGGTGCCGCATCGGGTGCGCTCGGCCCGCTGCTGGAAGCCAGGCCGGTGCAGCTGGTGCTGGCCAACCGCAGCGTCGACAAGGCGCAGGCGCTGGTGGCGCGCCACGCGGCGCTGGCCGATGGAATGGGGGTCGCGCTCGCGGCCGCGACGCTGGACGGCTGCGGCGAACGCTTCGACGTCGTGGTCAACGCCAGCGCGAGCAGCATGCAAGGGGCCGCGATCCCGGTGTCGCCGCGCGTGCTGCGGCCGGGCGCGCTGGCGCTGGACATGATGTACGGGCCGGCCGCGCAGGGCTTCGTCGAATGGGCTGCGCAACACGGCGCGGTCGGCCGCGACGGGCTGGGCATGCTGGTCGAGCAGGCCGGCGAGGCCTTCTTCGTGTGGCGCGGGATGCGCCCGGACACGAAGCCGGTGCTGGCCGCGCTGCAGGCCCGCCTTTCCGCTGCCCAGCGATGAAGGCCGCGATCCGACAGGGCGCGCGCCTGGTCGCGCTGCTGCTGCTGTCCGCGCTGGCGCTGCAGCTGTACTTTCTCGCGCGGGTCGCGCTGATGGCGGTGGTCGACCCGGAATCCACCACCTTCCAGCGCTCGGAAGCCTGGCGGTTGCTGGCGGAGAAGCACGAGTTGCCGTGGAGCCAGCAGTGGCAACCGTATGAGCGCATCTCCGACCACCTGAAGCGCGCGGTGATCGCCTCCGAGGATGCCGGCTTCACCGAGCACAGCGGGGTCGAGTGGGACGCGGTCGAGAAGGCCTGGGAAAAGAACCAGCGCGCCGAGGCCCGGGCCGGGAAGATCAACGAACGCCTGGAGCAGCGGCCGGCGAAGCCGCACGCGGCGCCGGCGCGGCGGGCCGAGCCGAAGATCATCGGCGGCTCGACCATCACCCAGCAGCTGGCGAAGAACCTGTTCCTCGGCAGCGAGCGCAGCCTGCCGCGCAAGGCGCAGGAGTTCGTCATCACCTTCATGCTGGAGGGGCTGCTGTCGAAGCAGCGCATCCTGGAGATCTACCTGAACAACGTCGAATGGGGCGAAGGGGTGTTCGGGGCGCAGGCGGCGGCGCGGCACTACTTCCGGGTCGATGCCGCCGGGCTCGGCACGCTGCAGGCGGCGCGGCTGGCGGTGATGCTGCCGGCGCCCAAGCGCTTCGAGAAGCGGCCGGGCTCGGCCTACGTCGTCGGGCGCGCGGGCACCGTGGCGGCCCGGATGGGGGCGGTGGAGTTGCCCTAGCGTGGCGATGCCGCGCCCTAGAATCCCCGGATGGCACCTTCCCTGACCGACGAACTGGCGAGCGCCGCGGCACGGCTCATCGTCGAGGAAGGCATGGAGTACGGGCCGGCGAAACGCCGCGCGGCGCGCGATCTCGGCAAGCGCAGCACCCGCTCGGTCGACCTGCCCGACAACGACCAGGTCGAAGACGAGGTGCGGGCCTACATTGCACTCTTCTGCGCCGACACCCAGCTGGCCGAGCTGCGGGCGCTGCGTGAAGTGGCGCTGGCCTGGATGGAACGGCTGGAGGCGTTCCGGCCCCACCTGCACGGCGCGGTCTGGCGCGGAACCGCGACGCGGCTCAACAGCGTGCGCATCGAGCTGTTCTGCGACGACTCGAAGGAGGCTGAACTGGCCCTGATCGACCGCCGCGTGCCGTACGACGTCGGCAGCCTCGACGGGCCCCGCCGCGAGCCGATCGACGTCCTGACGGTCAGCAGCCCGAGCGCGGCGCTCGGCGAAGAAGTCACGGTGCACCTGACGATCCTCGACCGCGACGACCTGCGCGGTGCCCTCAAGCCGGACAGCCGGGGGCGCAGCGAGCGCGGCGACCTGGCCGCGCTGCGGCGCCTGATGTCCGCGGAGCCGGCATGAACCGCCGCCATGCGCTGACCCTCGGCGTGGCCGGCGTCGCGCTGGCCGCCGGCGCCGGCTTCGGCTGGTGGCGCGAACAGCGCAATGCGCTGCCGCCGGCCGAACAGGCGCTCTGGGACCTGCAGTTCGACCGGCCCGATGGCGGCACGCTGCAGATGGCCGGCTTGCGCGGGCAGCCACTGCTGCTCAACTTCTGGGCCACCTGGTGCGCGCCCTGCGTCAAGGAAATGCCGCTGCTCGACGCCTTCCAGCGCGCCCGGCAGGCCGAGGGCTGGCGCGTCGTCGGCCTGGCGGTCGACAGCCCGACGCCGGTGCGCGAGTTCCTGCGGAAGCTGCCGGTCGGGTTTCCGGTCGGGCTGGCCGGGCTGACCGGTGTCGACCTCGCGCGAACGCTCGGCAACGAGCGCGGCGGCCTGCCCTTCAGCGCCGTCTTCGGCCGCGACGGGCGCATCATCGCGCGCAAACTGGGCAGCGTGAGCGAGCAAGACCTGTCGAACTGGGCACAACAGCCGGCCTGACGAACGTCCGGCCGAGTTTTTTGCATTTTGCTGTCTTCGGCCCCTAAAGCGCGTAAAGTTCAGCCTTCGCAAAAATTCCAGGCGGCCTGCCAAGGCGCCTGACACCCGCTTCATGCACATCCTGGTCCTGCACGGTCCGAACCTGAACCTGCTCGGCACCCGCGAGCCGGAGGTCTATGGTTCGATGACTTTGGCGCAGATCGATGCAGATCTCGCCGAGATCGCCACGCAGGCAGGCGCGACGCTGAGCAGCTTCCAGAGCAACCACGAAGGGGCGCTGGTCGACCGGGTGCAGGCCGCACGGCTCGACGGCACGCAGTTCATCATCATCAACCCGGCGGCGTTCACCCACACCAGCGTCGCGTTGCGCGATGCGCTGGCCGGTGTCGCGATCCCGTTCATCGAGGTGCACCTGTCGAACGTGCACAAGCGGGAAGCCTTTCGCCACCATTCCTATTTCTCGGACCTGGCCGACGGCGTGATCGTCGGCCTGGGCGCGGACGGCTATGCCTGCGCCCTGCGCCACGTGCTGGCACGCGACGCGAAGCGCCGCTCGAACCGGGCGGCCTGACCCCGGGGCGCCCGCGGCCCGACCGGGGTCGCGTGCGCCCGAGACAACAACGACGACAGAAGTTGGAGAACCCATGGACCTGCGCAAACTGAAGACCCTGATCGACCTGGTATCGGAGTCGAACATTTCCGAACTGGAGATCACCGAAGCGGACGGCAAGGTCCGGATCGTGAAGTCGGATCCGTCCGCCGTGGCCGCAGGCCCCGTCACCTACGCCGCACCGGTGCTGGCCCCCGTCGCGGCCGCCCCGGCCGCCGCAGCAGCGGCTGCCGCCCCGGCGGAAGCCCCGGCTGCGCCCGCCGGCCACACCGTCAAGTCGCCGATGGTCGGCACCTTCTACGGCGCCGCCAGTCCCGGCGCCAAGCCCTTCGTCGAGGTGGGCAGCACGGTCAAGGAAGGCGAGCCGATCTGCATCATCGAGGCGATGAAGATCATGAACGAGATCGAGGCCGACAAGTCCGGCACCGTCACCAAGATCCTGTGCGCCAACGGCCAGCCGGTCGAGTTCGGCCAGCCCTTGTTCATCATCGAATAAGGCCTCGCGCATGTTCAAGAAGATCCTGATCGCGAACCGAGGCGAGATCGCCCTGCGGATTCAGCGAGCGTGCCGCGAGATGGGCATCAAGTCCGTCATGGTCTATTCCGAGGCCGACCGCGACGCCAAGTACGTCAAGCTGGCCGACGAGGCGGTGTGCATCGGCCCGGCGGCGTCGTCCGCGAGCTACCTCAACATGCCGGCCATCATCTCGACCGCCGAGGTGACCGACGCCGAGGCCATCCACCCCGGCTACGGCTTCCTGTCCGAGAACGCGGACTTCGCCGAGCGCGTCGAGCAGAGCGGCTTCGTCTTCATCGGCCCGACGCCGGACGCCATCCGCACGATGGGCGACAAGGTGTCGGCCAAGCAGGCGATGATCAAGGCGGGCGTGCCCTGCGTGCCCGGCTCCGAAGGCGCGCTGCCCGAAGACCCGAAGGAAATCATCAAGATCGGCCGCGCGGTCGGCTACCCGGTGATCATCAAGGCGGCCGGCGGCGGTGGCGGGCGCGGCATGCGCGTCGTGCACACCGAGGCGGCGCTGATCCACGCGGTGCAGACGACGCGCGCCGAGGCCGGTGCGGCCTTCGRCAACCCGGCCGTCTACATGGAGAAGTTCCTCGAGAACCCGCGCCACATCGAGATCCAGGTGCTGGCCGACGAGCACAAGAATGCCGTCTGGCTGGGCGAGCGCGACTGCTCGATGCAGCGCCGCCACCAGAAGATCATCGAGGAGGCGCCGGCGCCGGGCATCCCGCGCCGCGTGATCGAGAAGATCGGCGACCGCTGCGCCGCCGCCTGCAAGCGCATCGGCTACCGCGGCGCCGGCACCTTCGAGTTCCTGTACGAGAACGGCGAGTTCTACTTCATCGAGATGAACACCCGCGTGCAGGTGGAGCACCCGGTGACCGAGCTGGTGACCGGCATCGACATCGTGCAGATGCAGATCCGCGTCGCGGCCGGCGAGAAACTGCCGTTCCAGCAGCGCCAGATCCAGATGCGCGGGCACGCGATCGAATGCCGCGTCAACGCGGAGGACCCGTACAAGTTCACGCCGTCGCCGGGCCGCATCACGACCTGGCACGCCCCGGGCGGCCCGGGCGTGCGCGTCGACTCGCATGCCTACGCCAACTACTTCGTGCCGCCCAACTACGACTCGATGATCGGCAAGATCATCACGCACGGCGACACGCGCGAACAGGCGCTGGCCCGCATGCGCATCGCGCTGTCGGAGACGGTGGTCGAGGGGATCCTCACCAACATCCCGCTGCACCGCGAGCTGATGGTGGATGCCAAGTTCGTCGAGGGCGGCACCAGCATCCACTATCTGGAAGGCTGGATGAGCCAGCATAAAAGGTGAGCCCCAGTCGCGTCGCTACGCTTGCACAGGTCTGCTGCTGATGTTTGAGCTTCTTCTTCTGGTCCCCGAGGACCTGGTCGAGCCGGTGTCCGACGCGTTGATGGATGAACTCGACGCCTTGTCGGTCTCGGTCGAGGACGCCGATGCCGACACCGAGGCCGAGCACGCGCTGTTCGGCGAGCCGGGCATGCCGGCGCCGCGCGGCGGCTGGCAACGCTCGGTGCTGAAGGCCTTGTTCGCGCAGGAAGACACCGCCACCGAGGCGGCGGCGCTGCTGCTCGCGCAGGACTGGACCGAAGGACTGCAGCTGCAGGCCTTGCAGAAGGTCGAGGACCAGGACTGGGTGCGGCTGACGCAATCGCAGTTCGCACCGGTGCCGGTCACCGACACGTTCTGGATCGTGCCGACCTGGCACGAGCCGCCGGCCGCCGCGCGCACCGTGATCCGCCTCGATCCCGGCCTCGCCTTCGGCACCGGCACGCACCCGACGACGCGCATGTGCCTGCGCTGGATCGCCACCCAGGCGCCGGCACGCGCGGCCGGCTGGTCGCGCGTGCTCGACTACGGCTGCGGCTCCGGCATCCTCGCGATCGGCGCGGCGCTGCACGGCGGGCGCGGCATCGACGCGGTCGACATCGACCCGGCGGCCGTCGAGTCGACGCGCGCCAATGCCACTGCCAACGGCGTGCAGCTGGACGCCGGGCTGCCCGACGCGGCGCACGGCGCCTACCCGCTGGTGCTGGCCAACATCCTGGCCTCGCCGCTGAAGCTGCTGGCGCCGCTGCTGTGCGCCCACGTCGCCGGCGGCGGCGACGTGGTGCTGGCCGGCATCCTGGAGCGCCAGGCGGATGAACTGAAAGCCGCCTACGCCGAGTGGTGCACGCTCGAGGTCAGCGACCAGGAAGACGGCTGGATCCTGATGACGGCGCGAAAGCGGGCCATGGCATGATTTCGCCATGAGCCTGGCCACCCGTTGCACTGCCTGCGGTACCGTCTTCCGGGTCGTCCAGGACCAGCTCAAGGTCTCTGAAGGCTGGGTGCGCTGCGGCCGCTGCGACGAGGTCTTCAACGCGCTCGAGGGGCTGTTCGACCTGGAACGCGATGCGCCGCCCGAGTGGCGCCCACCCGCACCGCCCGTGCCCGCACCGGTGGCCCAGACGCCGGTGTCGGCCACGCCGTCGTTCCAGCCGCTGGCCGACCCGCCCGACGACGACGACATCTTCCAGCTCAGCGAAGACGACCGCATCCATTCGCGCTTCTTCCACCCCGAACAGCCCGACGTCGCGCAGACGCCGGCCCAGGGCGTGGCGCAGCGCGACCGGGTCGACTTCTCCGACGCGCAGTTCAACATGGACCTGCTGGAGAGCGAGGCACGGCCACCGACCGAGCCGCCGCGCAAGTCCAAGCCGGCCAGCAAGCCGGCCGCCAAGGCACCGGCCAAGCCGAGCAAGCCGACGCGCCCGGCTCCGCCCAAGCCCGCGGCCCCCGGCTTCGTGCGCGAAGCACGCCAGCGCGAACGCTGGCGCAGCCCGTGGGTGCGCGGCCTGCTGTCGCTGTGCGCGTTGCTGCTGCTGGCCAGCGCGGCCGGCCAGGCGGCCTTTCATTTCCGCGACCTGGTCGCGGCGCAGTGGCCCGACACGCGGCCCTGGCTGGCGATGGCCTGCCGCCAGTGGCACTGCGAGATCGGCCCGCCGCGGCGCATCGACGACATCGTGGTCGAGAGCAGTGCGCTGTCGCCGGCCAACGGCGGTGCGGCCTACAAGCTCTCGGTCGTGCTGCGCAACCGCGGCAGCCTGGCGCTCGCGATGCCGTCGATCGACCTGAACCTGAGCGACCCGAGCGGCCAGCTGGTGGCCCGCCGTGCGCTCGCACCGATGGACTTCCGCGTCGCGTCGCCGGTGGTGCCGGCAGGCGGCGAAGCGAACCTGCAGGTGCTGCTGTCCACCGACGGCCGCCGCGTCAGCGGCTACACCGTCGAGATCTTCTACCCCTGATCCGTTCCCACCTTTCTCCTGGAGCCTCCATGTCAGCCCTCATCTGCGGATCCCTGGCCTTCGACACCATCACGATGTTCCCCGGCCGCTTCGCGCAGCAGATCCTTCCGGAGCAGGTGCACATCCTCAACGTGTCCTTCCTCGTGCCCACGCTGCGCCGCGAGTTCGGCGGCTGCGCCGGCAACATCGCCTACACGCTGGCGGCGCTGGGCGGCGAGCCGCTGGTGATGGCCACCGTCGGCGCCGACGACGAGGAGTACAGTGCACGCATCGCGTCGTGGGGTGCCAGCACCGAGTACGTGCGCAACGTGCCGGGCAGCTACACCGCGCAGGCGATCATCATCACCGACACCGACAACAACCAGATCACCGCCTTCCACCCGGGCGCGATGCAGTCGGCGCACACCACCACCGTGCCGGCCGACCGCGGCGTGCGCATCGCCATCGTCGCGCCCGACGGCCGCGACGCGATGCTCCAGCATGCGCAGCAGCTGGCCGACGCGAAGATCCCGTTCATCTTCGATCCAGGCCAGGGCCTGCCGATGTTCGACGGCGCCGAGCTGGGCCGCTTCGTTTCGCAGGCAACCTGGGTCACGCTGAACGACTACGAGGCCCGCATGCTGTCCGACCGCACCGGGCAAAGCATCGAGGCGATGTCGCGTTCACATCTGAAGGGCATCGTCGTCACGCTCGGCGCCGAGGGCTGCGAGCTGTGGCAGCAAGGCGTGCGCACCCACGTGCCGGGTGTCGCGGCAAGCGAGGTGGTCGACCCGACCGGCTGCGGCGATGCGTTCCGCGCCGCCCTGCTCTACGGCCTGGAGCGCGGCTGGACGCTGGAGCGTTGCGTGACGCTCGGCAACCGCATCGGCGCGATCAAGATCGCGAGCCGCGGCGGGCAGAACCATGTGATCGATCGCACGGCGCTGGGGGTCTGAACGCGATGGTTCCCTGTCGATCTGACGATTGATGGGTGTTTCCGGCACATCTTCACGCCCGAGCGCCGACAATTGTTGATACCTTCGTACGGTGATCGGCTTGACATCAGGTGGCCGGCAAAGGAACCAAGTTGCAGGCTTTTCAATTGCTCATCCTCATGTTCACGACGCTGGCGCTGTGCGCCGCGACCTGGGGCGCCTGCCATTGGTGGTACGGCCGCCAGGTGAAGGCCTTGCAGCAGAAGGTCGACAAGATGGAGAAGGCGCGCCACGTCGCCGGCCAGCATGCGCTGCAGGCGCGCAAGCAGATCGAGCAGCTGCACAAGCAGATGGCGGTGCTGCAGCAGAAGCGCACCGACCTGCAGGCGGTGATGCAGCACCAGCTGGACGTCGACCTGCCGATGGGCACGGGGCGCAGCGCGGCTGCCGATGACGGCGCGCCGGCGTTGCCGGCGAACGGCTTCGCCGACACGCTGCCGATGTAGGTGCCCGTGCGGCGTTGCCGCGATTTGCCCCTGGCGTGATTGACGATTCCCGGATTGGCATCCGGGCTTGTATGTTCCGTCTGCACCCCCAGACGCAGCGGATGAGGGTGTCGGGATGGAGGGACGATCCGGGCCATCTGCCGTCAGCAGCGGACAGACCACCGTAGTGATTCCCCATTTCGTTCGCCCAAGCGTCGATGAGGAACGCAGCCGCAGCAACCCCGGTCGTGAGACCGGGGGATGCTGACGGCCCATAGATGCAAGCCAACGCCAGCGCGAACGCCCACCC
>NZ_JBFUEB010000079.1:0-30787 GCF_056404395.1 Rhizobacter sp. P2_D12
CACGCGAGCAGCGCGTGCAGCCGCTGCGCCTGGCGGGCCGCCAGCGCCTCGGCACCGCCGTGCGGCACGGCGGCCACGTCGAGCGCGAGCTGCCACGGGTCGGTGGGCAGCGGCGGGCTCGGGGTGGCGTGGTTCGGCACGGTGGGCATTCGGCACGGGCAGCGGACCCCGAGTGTGCGCGCCGCTGCGCGACTTGAGGAGGATCAAGGCCGGCGAACCCGCGCTGCCTACGATGGCTCGACGATGACACCGCCTCCTGCCGCTTCGCTGGCCGAACCCGATGCGATCGCGCACGCGCTGCTCGCCCTGGCGGACGACCGCCGGCGCGAGCGCGTGCGCGTGGCCGACGTCTTCGCGGCGCTGCAGGACCAGGCGCTGGCCGCGCTGATCCTGCTGTTCGCGTTGCCCAACACGGTGCCGGTGCCGCCCGGCACCTCGGGCGTGCTGGGCGTGCCGCTGCTGTTCCTGACGGCGCAGCTGGCGCTCGGGTTGCCGGCCTGGCTGCCGTCGCCGCTGTCGTCGCGCTCGCTGCCGCGCGAGAGCTTCGCGCGCGGCGTACAGCGCCTGCTGCCGTGGCTGCAGCGCGCCAGGCCGCTGCTGCAGCCGCGCTGGCTGCCGTTGCTGGGCCCGTTGCCGCTGCGGCTGGTGGGCCTGCTGTGCCTGGCGCTGGCGGTGGTGCTGGCGCTGCCGGTGCCGCTGGGCAACATGGCGCCCGCCGCGGCGATCAGCCTGATGATGCTGGGCGTGCTGCGCCACGACGGCGCCTGGCTGTTGGCCGGCGCGCTGCTCGGGCTGGTGGCGCTGGCCGTGGCCGGCACCGTGGTGCACGGCGCGCTGCTCGCGCTGCACGCGGCTTGACGGCCGTCAAGGCCTGCGCCGCGCGACGGCGGACCATCGCACCATGGAGGCGATCGACATGGCGCAATGGACGATGATCCTGGCCGGCGGCCTGTTGCTGCTGGTGCTGGCGGCGCTGGGCGCGCTGTGCTGGTTCCTCACGCACCCGCTGGACTGAGGGCGCGCCGGAACCATTGCAGCATCGCCAGGTTGGCGATGACGACGGCGGCCAGGCCCGCCAGGCGCAGCCCGTCGTCGGACAGGCTGGCCTGCCGGCCCAGGCCCTGCACCAGCACGACGACGAGCAGGCCCGCCAGGCCGACGCCGATGGCGCGGCCGACCGCCTGCGGGCCGAACAGCGCCTGGTCGCGCGGCCGCGGCGGCCGCCGCATCGCATCGGCGGCCAGCGACTCGGCCTCGAAGACCAGCGAGCAGGCCGGGTCGATCAACAGCTCCAGCAACACCACGTGCAGGGGCAGCAGCAGCACCGGCCCGCCGAACAGCGGCAGCAGCGACAGCCCGACGATGGGCACGTGCACCGCGAACAGGTAGCCGATCGCCTTGCGCAGGTTGTCGAAGATGCGGCGCCCCGCCGCCACCGCCTCGACCAGCGCGTCGAAGCGGTCGTCCAGCAGCACCAGCGCCGCGGCCTCGCGCGCGACATCGGTGCCGCGCTGCCCCATCGCGACGCCGACGTCGGCGGCCCGCAGCGCCGGGCCGTCGTTGACGCCGTCGCCGGTCATCGCGACCACCTCGCCGCGCCGCTGCAGGCCTTGCACGATGCGCAGCTTCTGCGCCGGCGTGACGCGGGCGCACACCGCCACGCGCGCCAGCGCCGCATCGAAGGCGGCGTCGTCGAGCGCGTCGAGCTGCTCGCCGCTGCACACCGCGCCGTCGGCCGACAGGTCGAAGCCGGCCTCGCGTGCGAGTGCCGCCGCGGTGCCAGCCGCATCGCCGGTGACCATCACGACGCGCACGCCGGCCTCGCGGCAGCGCCGCAGCGCGGCCGGCACCTCGGGGCGCAGCGGGTCCTGGAAGGCGAGCAGGCCATCGGCCTGCCATCCGGCATCGGGCCGCGTGTCGGGCGATGCGGTGTCGACATGGGCGACCGCCAGCACGCGCAGGCCTTGCGTGGCCCAGGCGTGGGCCTGCGCGAGCAAGGCATCGCGGCGCACCGCAGCCAGCGCACAGCCGGCGAGCACCGCCTCGGGCGCGCCCTTGATCGCGACACGCGCGCGCGCGGCACCCTCAAGCTGCCAGCCCTGGCGCACGAACGGGCGCCCCGGCTGCACGCCTTCGCGCCAGGCCACGCGCCCGGCCGGCTGCGGCTGCAGCGCGAGCACCGCGCGGTCCATCGGCTCCAGCCCTTCGGCCACGCTGGCGAGTGCGGCATGGTGCAGCAGCTGCGGCGCCTGCGGAGGCACCGCTTCGCCCGCGCGCCAGGTGCCGGCCGCCGCGACGTCGAGCCAGGCGACCACCTGCATTCGGTTGGCCGTCAACGTGCCGGTCTTGTCGACGCACAGCACGCTGGCGCAGCCCAGCGCCTCGATGGCCTGCGGCTGGCGTGCCAGCACCTGGCGCCGTGCCAGGCGCCAGGCCCCGAGGGCGAGCATCACGCTCCAGACCACCGCGAACTCCTCGGGCACGATGGCCATCGCGAGCGTCAGGCCGACCAGCAACCCGGCCGTCCACGAGCCGTCGCGCCAGCCGAACAGCAGCGCCGCGACGACGCAGGTGGCGAAGGCCGCGATCGCGACGCGGCGCACGATGCGGTCGAGCTGAACGCGCAGCCGGCTGGGCGGCGGCTGCAGGCTGCGCATGCTGTCGCCGATGCGCCCGAGCACGGTGGCCGCGCCGATGGCAACGACGCCGGCCACGCCGTCGCCGGCCAGCACCAGCGTGCCGGACGACAGCTGCGGCGAGGCGGCGTCCTTGTCGACCGGCGTCGATTCGCCGGTCAGCAGCGATTCGTCGACGCGCAGGCCGTGGGCCTCGAACAGCACGGCGTCGCAGGCCAGGCGGTCGCCTTCCTGGACGACCAGGCGGTCGCCGACCACCAGCTCGACGCTGGCGATGCGCTGCACGACGCCGTCGCGGACCACGGTGCTGCGCGGGCTGGCCATGTCGCGCAGCGCACGCAGCACCGACTGGCTGCGCAGCGACTGGCCGACCGAGATCGCCATCACGAGCAGCAGCGAGCCGGCCAGCAACAGCGCATCGCCGACGCTGCCGAGCGCGCCGTACACCGTCGCGCAGGCCACCAGCAGCAGCACCATCGGCTGGCCCAGGGCTTCGCGCAATGCGGCGAACAGGCCGTCGCGGCGCGCGCGCGGCAGGCGGTTCGGGCCGTCGCGCTGCTGTCGCAGGCGCACCTCGTCGGCGCTCAATCCACGCGGGTCGCGGCTCATCGCATCGGGCTCCCAGGGCTGCATGGCTGCACTGTGGGGCCGCGACGTGGCGCCGGCTTGCGCTTCGTCAATCCACCCGGCGACGGGGCGCCCGGCTGAAGCGGGCGAACGTCGTGCTGGGGCGGCCGTCCTCACGCCGTGACCGGTACAGTACCTTCCCCATGAAGGTACTGGTCACCGGGAGTTCGGGCCACCTCGGCGAGGCGCTGGTCCGCAGCTTGAGGGAAGACGCGGCGGTCGACGTCATCGGCCTGGACGTGCTGGCATCGCCGTTCACCGACGTCGTCGGATCGATCACCGACCGCGCCGTGGTGGCGCGCTGCATGGCCGGGGTGGGGGCGGTGCTGCATGCGGCGACGCTGCACAAGCCGCACGTGGCGACGCACCGGCGGCAGGATTTCATCGACGTCAACCTGACGGGCACGCTCACGCTGCTGGAAGAAGCCGTGTCGGCGGGCGTCGGCGCGTTCGTCTTCACGAGCACCACCAGCACCTTCGGCGATGCGCTGACGCCGCCGCCCGCGTCGCCGGCCGCCTGGATCACCGAAGACGTGGTGCCGAGGCCGAAGAACATCTATGGGGCAACCAAGACGGCGGCGGAAGACCTGTGCCAGCTGTTCGCGCGCAACCACGGGCTGCCGTGCGTGGTGCTCAGGACGTCGCGCTTCTTCCCCGAGGCGGACGACGACCCGCGCCGGCGCGACCACTACGACGACCTGAACCTGAAGACCAGCGAGTTCCTGTACCGGCGCGTGGACATCGAGGACGTGGTGGGCGCGCACCTGCGGGCGATGGCGGCGGCACCGGGCTTGCGCTTCGACAAGTTCATCGTCAGCGCGACCACGCCGTTCACGCAGGCCGACCTGGCGCAGGTGCGGGCGGACCCCGCCGCGGTGCTCAGGCGCCGGGTTCCCGCCTTCGAGGCAGTGTATGCGGCCCGCGGCTGGAAGATGCTGGCGGACATCGACCGCATCTACGTCAACGAGCGCGCGCGGACGGTGCTGGGGTGGGCGCCGCAGTACGACTTCGAGCGCAACCTGCGGGAGCTGGCGGCGGGGCGGGATCCGCGCAGCGCGCTGGCGCTCGTCGTGGGGTCGAAGGGGTATCACGCGGCGATGGCGTAGCCGGGTGCGCTGGCGGCGCCAGCCACCACGTCGGAACTACGCCTCATCTTCGTCGGGGAAGTTTTCGAGGGCTGCCTTGAGATCGGTTCGCAGCGAAGAGAGATGGAAGAACGCGTGGTCAACGAACTTCACGTCAATCTCGACCAGCAAATCCTCCAACTCGGATCGGGTCAGTTCATGGCCTTCCAACGCATCCATGGTCTTCACGAACCACTCGCTTGCTTCAAGAAGGTCTACGAAGTCGGCATGAATTCGGCCATACGAGACTTCGTCTACGGCGAACGGCCGGAGTTGAGCAAGAAATGCCATCTTTCGTGTCGACATAGCGTCCTTGCTTGCCGTTCGGCAGTCGCATTTGGGCCGCGGGGGTGATCGGCGGCAACACATGTCCTGGCTGTTCATCCACAAGGATGCGCTGCGGTCACTTGCTCAGGAGTTGCCGCTTTGTTCTGAATCCAACTCCACGGAGGTAGTAGCCATCCTCGTCAGAGATGAGCCTGAGGAGATCCAGCTGGGCAGAGGCGAGCATGAACCTGTCCCCGGCGACTTCGTCACCCGCGGCCACGACGTGACGCCAAGCGCGTTCGGATTGGTCGAGGTCATTGCAGTAGGAGTGGCCAGCGCTACCGAGCGCGCGTCATCAGCTGTGAGCTTCTCGATGGACACCGTCGATAGCAGCTGCCGAGCCACATCGGTTTTCTCATCGCGCGCCAGGCGACCGCTTTCTGCGTGGCTTGGGCGCTCGCCCCACGCGAGTTCCGCCACAAGCTTGAGCAACCTGACTCCCGACACACACTGCGAACGAGCCACCGGTCAATCGCGAGAGCTGACGACGTCGCCTCTCCGAAATACTTGACCTGAGTTCCCGCATCCATTCGACGCATACATTCTCACCTCTTCGCCATTCGGCAGCGCATTCATCGGCCGTTGGCGTATTGGAAACTGCAGCCATGCACATGTCGATCGCCGCGCCGAGTGGCTGCTCGATGCGTGTATAGGACAGTGYCCCCCTTCAGGCGGGCATCGGCCCTCTCCGTACGACCTCGCTCACCCCGGAGTCGCGCTTGTTGGCAACGAACTTTCTGACTTGCCGAAGAATGCCCTGGCTAGGCCACTCGCAAGCGCAGTAGTTGATCGAATGACACGGGCAGCGCCAGCCAGGAATCGGTGTCATCGATTCCTTCGCCGCCGGTGCAACCGATCTCAAGTTTGGCACCCGCTCGCGTGAAGTGATATTGCAGCGTCAGCTGGAATGTCGTGCTTCCTGAAACAGCAAATCGCAGCGGCTTCTCACCGCCAAGTTCCACATTGCACACGAATGAGTCTCTTCGCTCGCCCGTCGTCGGAACGACAAGCTCTGGCGCGGTCTTTTTCCACGCGTCTCCGGGGACCGTCAGGTCTCCTGATCCGAGGCACCGGAGCGTCAGCCATTGCTGGGGCGGCGGTGGTCGCAAGTTCCAAACGGGATGCGTGGGCTCTACATCTTGTGTTGCCAGAATCTGAAGAGAGGGATCACGCGCACCGGGCACGCTGATCAGCGCCGCACAGATTGCCGAAATACCATCGCCTCCAACGCGACACGGCATTCTTCCAGCGGTTGTCAGCTCGATGGTGGCCATGCAGTCCTCTTTCGTGATGGAGCCGAAGCGTCACCGCAGGGGCATCAGCTTCACCGCCGGTAGATGCGAGCACATCGCATTGTGCACATCCACCTCGCGGTTGTACTTTACGACTTCATTGCTGAGAGCAATCGCGGTTTCTTCATCTTTCATATTGACGAGCGAAGTTGCGTCGACGAGGAATGCGCGCTCCTTCGCCAGGCGCTGCTGGTTGCGCGTGCAGTAGTCGTCGGGAGGCCCTGGAGGACAGTAGACGGTGTATGTCGGGTCGTTCGCTGCTTGCCTCGAGTTGTGGATTCCCCAGCCAATGGCGCCGATGGTTGCAGCCGTCAAGCTTGCGCACGCGGCAGGATTGACGAGGCACGCGACGAAGATGGCTGGGACGGCTTGGCCAGTGGGATCGGTGTACTTCGTCGGCTGAGACAAGCCGTAGACATAGGTGTTGGTGCCGCCGTGCAGACCGATGGGATCGCTTTCTCTGTAGCGCCCACTCTCCTGGTCGTAGTTCCGGGAGTGGTTGTAGAACAGCCCCGACTCCTGGTCCGAGTACTGACCGGGGAAGCGCAGGTTGAAGGTGAACGCACCGATGCCGTCCGGGTTGATCTCCGGCGCCGTCGTGCCGAAGGGCTCCGCCAGCCAGCGCCAGCGTTTGCCGCCGTTCTGGTCGACGACGATGCGCGGCGTGTCGATGTGGTCGGCGTGGATGAAGTAGACCGAGGGCGGGCTGCTTGCATTGCCCGGGTCGTTGCTGAAGAYCGCCACCGGCGTCGAGCCCAGCCACACGTATTCCTTGATCGCCTGTCCGTTCTGGTCGTACTCGCCGAGCAGATTTCCATCGATGTCGTACACGAAGATGACCGTGCCGTTCGGCCCCGCGCTGGTTGTCTTGCGGATGCGCCGCTTGTCCGCGTCGTAGCTGTAGGTGCCGGTGACGCTGCCCTTGGTGATGCTGGCCAGTGAGCCGTTGAGCCCGTAGATCGCCGTGTAGTTCGGGCTGTCCGTGACCGTGTTACCCGCGTTGTCATAGCCGAAGCTTCTTGCCGGGTTGGTGATGCTCGTCAGCCGGTTGCTCGTCGCCTGCGTCGTGTAGACGCTCGGGCTGCCGTTCAGGCTCACGCCGGTGCGGTTGCCGTTGGCGTCGTAGGTGATGTTCCAGACSGCGCTCACCGTGGTGATGCTSGTCAGCCGGCTGTTCTCGTCGTASCCGAAGCYCTGGTCCAGTCCCGGCTGCGSRATRCCGTCGTYGGCGCTCAGGTGCRYGTAGCYSACGATCCGATCGGCCGCGTCGTAGGTGATGTCGCGGAAGACATCGCCCAGCCGGATGCGCACGATGCGCCCGCTCAGGTCGTAGAAGCGCTCGTGCGGCACAGCTCCGCTGGCCATGGCCCAGTTCCAGCTCGTCACCGGCCCGAACGGCTCCCACTTGATGTCGGTCAGCAGCGGCACCGGCGTGCTGTCCGCATCCTTGGCCAGGCTGATGGCGGTGATGCGCCGRCCGGTGTASSTCAGGAYSAGCTTGCGWCCYGACGGRTACGTGATGCTGGTCAGGCGGCCCAGCGTATAGCCGTAGCGCGTGGTGCTGACGAYGGTCGCGCTGTTCGCRCCCGGTGCAGCATTGACCGTCTGCACCGCTTCGATCACCCGCTTCTGYGGGTCGTACTTGAAGCGGCTGGAGCCGTTCGGGTGGTCGGTGCGGCTGAGCCGGTCGGCGCTGTAGCTGTAGTCCGGCCCTTTGAGGTCGTAGCTCCAGCTCACCGCCTGGCTGGGCTGCCCRCTCAGGCTGTAGACCAGCTGCGTCAGCCGGYTCAGCCCGTCGTAGGTGTAGGTCTCCAGCACGCCGCGGCTGTCGGTGCGGGTGAGCAGGTTGTCGGCTTGGTCGTAGGTCTGGTTCGAGRYGCCRGTGTCCGGGCTGATCAGCTGGGTGGCRTTGCCGAAGCCGTCGCGCGGGTACTGGGTAACCAGGCTTCGCGGGTCAGTGACCTGGGTCGTGCGGTCTGCACCGTCGTACTGGAACTGCGTCTTGCCCAGCTTCGGGTCGGTGTGATCCTTCACCCGCGACAGCGGGTCGTAGCTGAGCTTGGTCTCCAGGTTGAGCGTGCCGGCGCCACGGATGATCTTGGTGACGTTGCCCTGGGCGTCGTACTCGTATCGGGAGATTGGTGTCGGCGAGACCGGCGGCGACGGCAAGCCTTGGGTGTGCGCAGCGGAAGGGCTGCCCACCATGAGAACCGAAGTGATGCGTGCAAGCACAACGGCCTTGCACCCGGCAGAAAGACATGCCATGCAGTGAGCTCCTGGGGTCGGTTGAATCGGCCCCAACAGCCCGGGCGCGTCGCGCGACTCTAGGAAATCAAAAGCCCCTTCGGCTCCTTACTTTCTGCAGATTTGGCCGGCTCTGCCCCTGCCTCGTCAGGGATGCAACTGCAGGTTGCGCATCGTCATCTGCACGCCCCGCTGGTCGTTCCAGCGCGGAAAGACCGAGAAGGTCGTCGCCTTCGCCAGGTCGAAGCAACTGCCCGCCCCGGCCAGCACCGTGCTCATCGGCACCGACACCGTCGCCCACGCGCCCTGCGCCGGCCGGCCGAGCGGGATGTCGGCCGTCGCGCAGCCGGGGCCGCTCTCGATCTTCAGCGTGAAGCCGCCGGTGTTGCTGCCGTACAGGTAGGGATAGAGATCGACCGACACCCGCCCGTTGCGGTACACCGAGACATCGGTGGCCGGCCCGCTGACGAACACCATGCCGTTCGCGCCCGCGGTGTTGGAGAACTGCATGCGCAGCTCGGCCGGCGGCGTGGCGATCGGCTGGTAGCTCACGTGGCCTGCCACGCTCTGGTAGCTGGTGAACCCGAAGCCCGCCGCCGGCCCATTGGCGCCGTACACGTTGAAGTCGCCCAGCCCGCCGCTGCACGACACCACGCCCCCGGCCAGCGCCCCGCCCTTCACGACGCGCAGGTTGGTGAAGGCCAGTTGCAGCGTGCCCATCGATTCCATGCTGAACGGCGTGTCGATGCTCGACAGGTTGGCTCCCGCCGCCGCAAAGCAGCTCAGCGGGATCTTGACGGTCTGCTTTGCGTTCAGCGGCAGGCTGCGCAGCGTGGCCGTCAGGTCCACCGAGCCGCGGCACGGGTAGCCGCAATCCATGTGCACCTTCACCACCGCCGACGGCGCCTGCGACACGATGGTGTCGAACTCCAGCGTGCCGTCGGTGTAGCCCGCCAGGTTCTGCCCGCTCGGCGCGCTCGCGAAGACCTGCCCTTGCGAAGCCCAGGTGACCCGCTTCGCATCCTGCTGCGTGTTGACCTGCGTGGTCTGCACCGTCATCGCCGCGGTGCCGGTGGCCGGCACGGCCAGCGTGGCATTCGGGTCGGACGGCACCGGCACGCTCGCCCAGTTGTTGGCGGCGGTGTTGACGTTCAGCGTGAACGGCGCCACGGCACTCTGGTTGAAGATCGTCAGCGAGCCCGAGTTCTGCCCGCAGGCCGACGGCACCGCCGGTGTCGGAAGCGTGCCCACCGTGCCGCCGCTCGCATAACGCAACCCATAGTTCAGCCCGAACTGCGGCACCTGCCCGTCGCCGGCGTTGAGCGGCGTCTGGCAGGCCGAGGCCGGCCACGAGAACGACAGCGTGCCGTTGAAATCGAACGCGACGCCGCCCGCCGCATTGCGGTACAGCACGTCGCTCACGCCCTTGCCTTCGGTGCCCGGCAGCCAGCCGGCGACGAAGGCGTCCGACTTGTTGATCAGGTCATTGGCATACAGCGTGCGCCCGGCCAGCAGCACCGTGACCACCGGCTTGCCCTTGCCCGACACGGCATTCAGCGCTGCCAGGTCTTCCGGGTAGTTGGCCGAATGCGCCAGCGTGCGGCTGCCCTTGATGTCGCCCACGCCCTCGGCATACGGCGTCTCGCCGATCACCGCGATCACCACGTCGTAGTTGGCCGGGTTGCGGTCGGTGCCGGTGGCGCTGTAGTCGACGTTGGCGGTGCCGGCGGCTTCGCGGATGCCGGCCAGCACGCTGTCGGCCATGCCGGGGAAATCGGCATTGCTGTTGCCCGTTCCCTGCCAGGTGAGCGACCAGCCGCCCGACTGGTTGGCGATGCTGTCGGCGCTCTTGCCCACCACCAGCGTCTTGCGGCCGCGCAGCAGCGGCAGCACCGCGTTGTTGTTCTTGATCAGCACGAGAGACTTGCGCACCGCATCGCGCGCCAGCGCACGCGCCTGCAGCAACGCCGGGTTGCCGGCCCCGGCGGTCTGCGACGGCTTGCGGCCGTTGAACAGGCCCGAGCGCATCTTGACGCGCAGGATGCGCGTGACCGCATCGTCGATGCGCGCCATCGGGATCGCGCCCGAGCGCACCTGCGCGACGGTGTTGGTGATGAAGGCACGCCACTCGTCCGGCACCATCACCATGTCGACGCCGGCGTTGATCGCCTGCGCGCAGCTCGCGTTGCTGCAGCCCGGCACCTGGCCGATGCCGTTCCAGTCGGAGATCACGAAGCCGTCGAAGCCCAGCCTGGTCTTCAGCACGTCGGTGAGCATGGCCTTGCTGCCGTGCATCTTGCCGACGTTGATGCCGGCGGCCGCGTTGTTCCAGCTGTGGAAGGACGCCATCACCGTCTGCGCCCCGGCGCCCAGCGCGCTGTAGTAGCCCTGGCCGTGGATGTTGATCATGTCGCTGGTGCTCGACATGTTGATGCCCTGGTCGACACCCTGGTCGGTGCCGCCATCGCCGATGAAGTGCTTGGCGGTGGCCACCACGTTGGCATCGCTCGCGAACGTGCCCTGCAGCCCGGTGACGTAGGCGCCGCCATAGGCGCGCACGACGGACGGGTCTTCGGAGAAGCTCTCGTAGGTGCGGCCCCAGCGGTCGTCGCGCACGACGGCCAGCGTGGGCCCGAAGATCCAGTTGATGCCGGTGGCGCGCACCGCCTGGCCGACCGCCCCGCCGATCTGCTGCACCAGCGCCGGCTCGTGCGCCGCGCCGAGGCCGATGTTGTGCGGGAACAGCGTGGCCTGGTAGACGTTGCTGTGGCCGTGGATCGCGTCGGTGCCCCAGATGATCGGGATCTTGGTCGACAGCGTGGTCGACATCGACGCGTTGTAGTACTGGTCGGCCAGCGCCACCCAGTCGGCCGCGCTCGCGTGCTTGTTGCCGTTGGGCCAGGAGCCGCCGCCGTTGAGCACCGAGCCGATGAAGAACTGCCGCACCTGGTCGGGCGTGATGGTCTTGATCTCGGGCTGCGTCATCTGCCCGACCTTCTGCTCCAGCGTCATCGAAGCGACGATCTGCGCGATGCGCGACTCCATCGCCGGATCGCGCGCGATCGCGCTGGTGATGGCCGGCCAGTCCGCATAGGTGGGCGCGGGCGGGATCACGGCAGCCGCCTTCTCGTGGCCACCGTTGTAGGCGGTTGTAGCGTCAGCCGAATCACCGCCGCCGCAACCGACGGCAACCAATACGCTGATCAATGCAAGGGCTCTGGGTCTCATCGTGTCTCCGTGTGGGGCCGCCTTCGTGGAAGCGGTTCCACACGGATTGTGAAGAGCCGCCCCGAGTCACCCCAGAGGGACAACCCGGGGGCCGTGGCCCGGATGTCAATCCGGGTCGGCGGTGTCGAAGCAATCCCGGATTGTCATCCGGGCTACCAGTTCAAGCCGAGCGTGTACTTGCCGCTGGTGGCCCCGGTGCCGCCGCTGTAGTACTTGACGCGCACGTAGCGTGCCGATGCCGCAGTGGTGGTGTTGGACACGCTGGCCGTGTCGACCAGGCCCGACCCCTTCTCGCTCGCGGCCAGCTGGGTGCCGGACGCGTTGTAGATGTAGAGGTCGTAGTCGCTGGACGCGTTCGGCGTCAGCGTGGCGGCCAGCGTCTTGCCGGCCGGCAGCTGCACGACGAAGTAGTCGCTGTCGCTGGAGGTGCCCATCGCGCCGTTCCAGGTGCCCGCCGAGGCCACCGCGTTGGCGGTGCCGATGTTGTCGTTCGACTCGGTCTCGTTGTTGGCCGGGGTGACGACGCTGGCGATCTTGAGGAACTGCGCGGTCACCGGGCCCCACTGGCCGGACGACACCTTGGCGCGCACGAACACCAGGTGCTTGCCCAGCGACAACCCTGTGGTGGCGAGCGTGCCGCTGAGCGCCTCGGTGGTCTGGTTGAAGCTGCCGTCGGTGGCGCTGAGCGGGATGGCCACCGCACCAGCCACCCACGGCGGGGTGTCGATGTAGGCCTCGGCGCCGGTCACGTTCAGCGTGGGCTCGGTGCCGTTGCTCTGGTTGAAGCGCGTGTCGGTGGCCGAGGCGCTGACGCTGACCGGCGTGCCGGCCAGCACGCCGCCGCCGCTGGCATCGCTGCCGAGCGTCACGCTGGTCACGTCGGCGCCGGCGGGCGTCTGGTACGGCGCGCGCACCACCTTGGCGGCGTAGATCAGCGCCGGCAGGTTCTTCGGCTTGGTGGTGTTGTTGTACGTGGTGCAGCTCTCGAAGAAGCTGGAGCCCAGCTCGATCGTGTAGGCCGCAACGCCCAGCTCACCGTAGCTCGGGCCGTCGCTGGTGCCGTCGGTGGGGTACAGGCCGATCGACTGCTCGGGCGTGTAGCCGTTGAAGTACGCGAGGCGCCGGCCCAGCGTCTGCAGCGCGGTGGCGTTGGCGGTGGGCGTCGACGTGGTGCCCCAGGGCCACAGCACCAGCTGGCTGTAGCTGTGCACGTCGATGTGGATGCCCGAGGTGTCGGTGGGCGCGCCGTCGCCCGGGTTGGGGCCGCGCCGGTCGGGGAAGATGCTGCGGATGTAGTTCTGCACCGCCTGCGTTTCGGGCTCGGAGCCGGCCGATGCGCCGCGGTAGGTCAGGTCGCACTGGTTGCCGCTGGAGCCCTGGCCGCCGGTGCTGTTCCAGCCGAACGTGAAGTTGCGGTTCAGGTCGGCGCCGCGGGTGTTGCTGGTGGCGCCGCAGTAGGCGGTGTTGGTGTTCTTGCGCCACGAGAGGCCGCCCTCGGCCTTCTTGCGGCCGTCGGGGTTGGTCTGCAGCAGCAGGTGCACCTCGTGGTGGTCGACGATCCAGGTGGCGTCGGGATCCACGCCGTAGCCGTTGAGCAGCCAGCGCGCGAACTCGAGGTTCAGCGGCGCGGTGGTGTATTCGCGGGCGTGGATGGCGCTGTTGACGAACAGCTTGGGCTTGGTGCCGCCGACCGCGCTGTTGGTGATCTTCAGCACGCGCATGTCGTAGCCGCCGAGGCCGTTGACCTTCTGCCAGGAGTCGCCGATGTCGATCCAGCTGGCGAGCGCCGGGTAGGTGGTGGTGAAGCCCTGCGCGGCGGTGAAAGTTTCTTCGACCGTCTCGTAGCAGGCGAAGCCGGGGATGGACTGGATGGTCGCATCGGCCGCGGCGGCGCTGCCGATGCCGGTGGCGTCTGTCGACGCGCCGGGGGCGGTGGTGCGGCTCTTGGCGTCGGCGGCGGCCTGGATCTGCGCCAGGAAATCGTTGCGGCGCTGGATGAACTCGGGCGCGTTCTCGACGCGGAAGCCGAAGCTGCGCAGGTTGATGATGTCCTGCGACTCGAGCTCGAGCACCAGGTAGCCCTGCTCGTAATTGGATTCGAGCAGGTTGTCGTGGAAGGTGATGGCGGCCTTGCGCAGCATGGCTGCGTCGGGGTAGAAGGCCTTGTAGATGTTGGTGCGCTGCTTTTCTTGCTGGCGCAGCAGGCGCATCTCGGTGGCGCTGTTGGTGGCGGCACTGGCGGCCGGCACCTGGGCGGGGACTTGTTGAGCTGTGGAAAGTGGTACTGCGGAAACTGCAAGGAACAACGAGGCAATGGCCCGCAGTGGCGGACGACCGTTGATCATGAATAGCTCCCTTTGGATGACAGTACCAGCCCAGCTGCGTGGGCTGGATCGGCGCGCGCTTCGGCCGGGGATCACCCATCCGAGCGCCGAATCATTCTGGGGGACTTCTCCCCTTTCGGCGAGGGGGTAACGAGATGAACAAGGTCATTTATTGGGTATTGGCAATTGCGTTCAGTTGCGGTAATTCGCGTGCGTGCGAAGGAGATGCGGCGCAATGGTCTCGGGACTATCTGACATTGCGCACGACGCGCGGTCACTTCGATGGCGGGGCGTGGACGGCGGACGTGGACCGCTGGAATGGCCGCAAGCACCAGCTGATGCAATGCCTGGCTGTTGAGTTCTCAACACCCGGGATCGCCATGGAGCGGCTGGTCGAACGAATGGGGCAGCCGGATTCGCGCAGGCGGTGCGAATCCGGCGGCAATTGCAGCCTCTGGGCTTACCACTGGCGGGGCGTGCACGACCGGCTGGTGTTCACCGTGGCCGGCGGCAAGGTGACCCGCGTGGATTGGGATTACGCGTTGGAGTGACGCAGGGTCTCGGCCAAGACCTCATCGAACGGGGTCGGGTGGACGCCGAGGGCGCGCTGGGTTTCAGCCCAGTCGAGGCGCCACGGGCGGTCGAACAAATAAGTCATCTCGATGACTTCGCGCAGCAGGGTGTCGGCCTGCGCGAGGGCTTGCAGGCCGGCGAGGGGCAGGCGGGTGAGGCGGTGCGAGGGTTGGCCGGCCAGGGTGGCGATGCGGGCGGCCAGGTCGCGGGTGGAGACGTCGGTCGACGGCACGTGCCAGGCGCGGCCCCAGGAGGCATCGCTGCGGGAAGCGGCCACCAGGGTTTTCGCGACGTCGCCGGTGAAGGTCCAGCTGTGCGGCAGGTCGAGATCGCCGGGGTACAGGGCTTCTTCGCCGCGCAGCAGGCTGGGCAATGTCATCAGCGTGAAGATCGACGCGGCGCCGGGGCCGAGGTAATCGCTGGCGCGGACCTCCGTCACGCGGGCGCCGCTGGCGAGGGCATCGAGCCACATCTGCGTGCGCACGCGGCCCTTGACGGTGGTGGGGGCCAAGGGGAGGGTCTCGCGCATTGGGCCGTCGACGAGGCCGTAGCCGTAGACATTGCTGAGCGTGACGAGGCGTGCGCCACTTTGCTTCACGGCCTGGAGAACGGCGCGGCCGATGGGTGGGAACTCTTCGGGCCAGCGGTCGTAGCGCGGCATCGCGCAGTTGAAAACGGTGGTGGCACCGGCGGCCAGGGGGATGAGCTGTGCGGGATCGGAAGCATCCGCCGACACGTGGGTGATGGCGGGATGCGGCGGGGCGACTGCGCGGCGCGACACCAGCGTGACGCGATGGCCTTCGTCTGCGAGAAGACGGGCCACGGACAGGCCGGTGGGGCCGGCGCCGATGATGAGGTGGGTGGTGGTGTTTGTGGTCATGCCGAGGTTGTATCGGGCGGGACCGGTGGCGTCGCGCACGTCTGGCGCATCGGGTGAACACGTTCGGCGCATCGGGTCATGGGCTTGTGGCTACAGTGGCCCGCATGCTTCACCTCCCTTCACCACCGCCCGGCGGCTGGCATGCGGCGCGGCAGCGCGTCGCCGCGGGCCGGGCCCCGCTGGCGCCGGCAGAGCAGCATCGGCTCCGCGTTCATCTGAGCGATTCGACCGCGACGGTGTGTGTCGACTCGGGGCTGCGGTTCATTCGCCGGCGGGGCGACATCGACGTGGTGCCGGCGCATGCGCCCGGTGGGTTCCATGCGGAGCAGGGATACGAGGTGCTGGAGGTGGGCGTGTCGGGCGAGTGGCTGCAGCAGGTGGCAGAGGCTGCAGGGCGCGGCGATGGCCGCTTGACCACCCGGCACATGCTGCGGGATTTGCCGTTGACGCAGCTGGCGCTGGCCGTCGACGACGAACTGCGCGATGGCGTGCCCAGCGGGGCGCTGTACCTGCAGGGGCTGGGTGTCGCGCTGGCGGCGCGGTTGTTGACGCGGCACGGCAGCGCGCGGGCGGCCATGCCGGGGGTTGTTGATCCGCGACTGCAAGGCGTGCTCGATGTCATCGACGCACACCTCGATGGCGTGCTCACGCTGGATCGGCTGGCTCGCGTGGCGGGCATGAGCCGCGCGCAATTGCAGCGGGAGTTCAGGCGCTGCACCGGACAGTCGGTGCACCAGTACGTGGTGCGGCGGCGGGTGGCGCGGGCGCGGGTGCTGCTGGCACAAGGGGCGCTGCCTGCCAGCCAGGTGGCGCTGGCGGCAGGGTTTGCGCATCAGAGCCACATGGCGCGGTGGATTCGGCGGGTGGGTGCTGAGGGCTGAGGGCGCTGGGCATCGTGGAGCACACGGATAACCAGGGGCGGTGGAGGCGAAGGGGGTGGCTGGCTTTGCACCGCTGGCGAGCAATGGGAGCGGGGACGGCGTGCGAAGAATCGGCGCGTCAAGGTGATCGTTCAGCAGACGACGCGCCAGGATTCGCTTATCCGAGATAAATGTTGTCGCGGTGGAAGGCCAGGTACATCTTCTGTGTCGCCAGAAACGATCCCACGTTTCTGCGGCGTATGCCGAGAAGCTGCAGATCAGCGTCCGCGATTTTCTTGGAAAGAAGAACTTCCCCGCTGTCGCTGAATGAAATGAAGCCGCGGTCAAAAAGAAAATCGGCCGAAGGCGTCAGCAGCAGGCCATTGCTGCCGTCCAGTCGCTCCGACGCATTGCTACAAGCTCGCCATGGCTTGATGTGACTGGCAATTAGAAGGCCTCGCTCCATCACCCCTGTGCACCGACAAGCCGTCTCATAGGCCGAGACATTTTGACGAAACCGCCCCTGTCCTCGCCTGGCAAGAATAACTTGCTCTTTCTCAGTAGATGACAGATCCAACGACAACACGATCTCGGCTTCAATTCTCGACTCAAGCTGGGCAATGAAGCTGGCAGCCGATCGAACCTCGACGTTCGCGCGGAGGGCCTCGATACTCGGGATCTGAGCTTTGCTCAACACCATGCTGAACAACGCTGGTGATATCTCACTCAGGTACGCAGCCTGGTTGCCATCACCTGACAGGGCTTGCAGTGGTGAGTACCTTTCCGGAAGAAGCGGTGCGATCTCGCTTAAGAAATCTTTCGGTCGGAATGGTTGAGTCAACCGATGCCAAGACACGGGCACCAGCCAACCCTCAGTAGCCCATTGCGCGCCACGCGAGCCAAAAGCTTCGGGTTTTGGCGAAGCCACCACGACGTCCGTCGCGATCCCAATCGCACCAACGCTGGCGTTTGCATAGGAAACGACCGGATCTCCTGGCCTGACGAGTTGCATGTTCTCGTAGAACTGACTCCGGGCACCGTTCGATTGCGTCCGCGGAGACCACAGATAGCCGCCCTCCCATTCCGCACGCACTGTCTGCTTGTGGTTTACCCACCAATAGTTGGCCAATGTCGCCTCCCAGCATGGCCTCGCCCATTGGCGCAGGACACAGGATTGACACTCGTACGACCGTTGTACGGCTTACGAGCACTGCTTTGCAGCGACAGAGTCTAATTCGAGACATCGGTCCAACTGGACGCGATCGGTCGACCTCACCGCTGCCCCGCATCTCGCCCACTTCACATCTGCAGCGGACTCTCTCGCCCGCTGACCGCAATCAGTTGCCGAAGGATCTGCCGCTGGCGCCTGCGTGGATGCATCCCCACCTGCGTTTCATCGCGGACCGCAAGAGCAAGGAGCACTGAACGGATGGCGCACTTCGCGACCGCTCCTGCACTCATCCGGGCCACCAGCCTGACCGAGCGAAGATCGCATCTCGGCTATTTGCGCTGAAGGAGATCCAGATCACTCCGCAGCACTTCCTTGATGACGAATTCGCCTATCCCAAACCGCGCGTAGCCGGCCGCCATGGCGGCGTCCTCCGTGTCGAGCACGTCGACGATCTGTGCTTGACGAAGCAGGACGAACTTGCCTTCGGCGGTCGCAAGCAGTTCGGGAAGGCGCTGCTCATAGGCCAAGACGTTGAGTTCGAATGGCGTCATCTCATTTCTCTCCTTGTCGGGTTCGGCGGGAGCTATCTGCACGCTGCGGCTGCAACCCTTCGACACGGGCCCTCGACAGGCTCGGTCCCTGCTCAGGGCGAACGGGTGCGTCAGCGGGTTCCGCGCGAGACTGCCCCCGCCATCATCCTCGTCACGACCCTCACCGGCCCGCGCACCCAACCACCCGCGTCGCCCAACCCCAGCGTCTCGCGAACCACCGGCTCCATCGTCACCAACATCCACTGCCGAAACGCCCACCGCGTCCCAACGGGCACCGTCAGCTTCACCACATCCCGCAAGCACATGCGCGCCAGCCGCTCCCCTTCCGGCGTGTGCGCCAGGCAGCGTTCCTCATAAGCCCGCTGCATCTCCCGCCACGCCACCAGCGTCCCCGGCAACTCCGCAATCCCCATCTCCACCCCCACCCGCTGCCAGAACCCCAGCAACAGCGTTTCTTCCCGCTCATCCAGCCGCACCCGCGCATGCGCCCTGTTCCACCGCAGCGGCTCCAGAAAGAACGTCGCCAGCACGTACCGATAGTCCTCCGCACTCGCCGGCACGTTCCGGTGCACATCCCGCAGCCGCTGCATCGCAGCCTGCCCCACCTCGCTGTCGAACCCGTTGCAAATCAGATCCCGCAAGGTCTGCCGAGTCCGTGCCAGCCGCGCCTGCGTCTGCGACACCAACTGCGCATGCCCGTACAGCGCCGTCACCAGGTGCGCGATGCCCATCATGCGGATCAGCGCCAGGTAGGTGCCGATGCGAAACGTCAGCCGGTGCCGCCCGTAATACAGCTGCTCGACCGGCTGCATCCCGCTCATGCCCCGCCCTCCCCCAGCGGCACCCGCGTCTCGAACTTCGAGCAGTTCATCGCGAAGGTGCTCTTGAAGTTGCGCACGTTGTTGTTCGACGAGAACACCTCGCGCGTGAACGCGTGATACCGCTCCATCGACGCCGAGTTGACGATCAGCAGGAAGTCGAACTCCCCCGACACCTCGTAGCACGCCATCACGTCGTCCTGCGCCGCCATCTTCTTCTCGAAGTTGCGCAGCAGCGCATCGTTCTGCTTGTCCAGCTCCACCGAGACAAACACCGTCAGCGGCCGGCCCACGCGCAGCCGGTCGACGATGGCCACCTGCTTCATCAGCACGCCCGAGGCCTTCAGCTGCGCAATGCGGCGCTGGCAGGTGGCCGGCGAGCTGTTCACCTTGTCCGCCAGCACGCGGATCGGCAGCGAAGCATCCTGCTGCAACAGGTTCAGGATCTGGGTGTCCAGCAGGTCCAGCGGCATGCATGCCTCGTCGGATTGAGCGAATCCCTCATTCTGACGGCCCCACGCGGGACAAAACCATCATCCTCGTCGCCCCGGCGGTGAATCCACCCACCCCTCCCCGCCAACAATGCAGCATCCTCCCGACGGAGCCGCGCCATGTCCGCCACCGAGTTCGAAGCCCAGCTGCAAAGCTGGCGCCACCACCTGCACCGCCACCCCGAGACCGGCTTCAACGAGAAGCGCACCGCCGACCACGTGGCCCGCGTGCTCGAGCTGCTGGGGCTGGACGTGCACCGCGGCATCGGCGGCACCGGCGTCGTCGGCAACCTGTCCGTCGGCACCGGCCCCGGCATCATCGGCCTGCGCGCAGACATGGACGCACTGGCCCTCACCGAAGCCGCCGAAGGCCGCCCTCACGCCTCGCTGCACCCCGGCTGCATGCACGCCTGCGGCCACGACGGGCACATGGCGATGCTGCTCGGTGCGGCCCAGCTGCTGGCCCAGCAACGGGATTTCAGCGGCACGGTGCGCTTCATCTTCCAGCCCGCCGAAGAACACGGCCGCGGTGCCGCCGCGATGATGGCCGACGGCCTGTTCACCCGCTTCCCGGTCGACGAGATCTACGGCGCCCACAACATCCCCGGCATGCCCACCGGCCACATCGCCACCCGCGTCGGCGGCCTGATGGCCAGCGAAGACAACTTCGTGATCCGCATCACCGGCCGCGGCGGCCACGCGGCCCGGCCGCAGATGGCGATCGACCCGCTGGTGATCGGCGCCGAGATCGTGCTGGCCCTGCAGACGGTGGTGGCACGCTCGGTCGACCCCGGGCAATCCGCCGTCATCTCGTGCACCGAGTTCATCACCGACGGCATCCGCAACGCGCTGCCCACCCACGTCACGATCAAGGGCGACACCCGCAGCTACGCGCCCGAGGTGCAGGCGCTGCTCGAGCGCCGCATGCGCGAGATCTGTCACGGCATCTGCGCCGCGCATGGCGCCCGCTGCGAGGTCGACTAC
The DNA here is from genome assembly GCF_056404395.1 of Rhizobacter sp. P2_D12. Taxonomy (NCBI): domain Bacteria; kingdom Pseudomonadati; phylum Pseudomonadota; class Betaproteobacteria; order Burkholderiales; family Sphaerotilaceae; genus Rhizobacter; species Rhizobacter sp. P2_D12. The sequence goes on from NZ_JBFUEB010000079.1 coordinate 20,131, forward strand.
ACGCACGAGTTCGCGCCGACGGTGAACTGGCCCGCCTGCGTGCCGGTGGCCGTGGCCGCCGCCACCGAGGTGGTGGGTGCCGACCGCGTCGACGACCAGGTGGCGCCGATGATGATCTCCGAAGACTTCGGCGCCTTCCTGCGCGCCGTGCCTGGCGCCTTCGTCTTCATCGGCAACGGCGATGGCGACAGCCCCGGCGCGGTGCCGCTGCACAACGCACGCTACGACTTCAACGACGCGCTGCTGCCGATCGGCGCGCGCTACTTTGCGCAGATCGCGCGCATCCGCCTGCCGCTGGAAGATCGCTGAGATGCTGTTCCTCAACCCGAATGCCGCGCGCCGCCCGTACGACAGCGCGCTGAAGGCCATCCTCAACATCGACGCCGGCCGCGAAAGCCGGCGCTGGCTGGCCGCCTGGAGCCAGCTGCACCCGGGCAGCACGCCGCTGTGGCCGCTGCCGCGGCTGGCGCAGCACCTGGGCCTGGCCCACATCGGCATCAAGGACGAATCGCTGCGCTCGCCGCTCGGCAGCTTCAAGGCACTGGGCGCACCGATCGCGCTGGTGCGGCTGGTGCTGCGGCTGGCCGCCGACAACGGCTGGACGGCGCCCGACCTGCTGGCCGGCCACCATGCCGAGGCGCTGCGCGACTTCGTCGTGATCAGTGCCACCGATGGCAACCACGGCCGCGCGCTCGCCGCCGCGGCGCAAAGCCTGGGCTGCCGCTGCGTGATCGTGCTGCACGCCCACGTCAGCGCCGAGCGCGAGGCGCCGATCGCCGCCTTCGGGGCCGAGATCATCCGCATCACCGGCAACTACGACGAGTCGGTGCAAGAGGCCGCCCGCCTGGCCGAAGCGAACGACTGGACGGTCGTCTCCGACACCTCGTACGAAGGCTACGAAGACATCCCGCGCGACGTGATGCAAGGCTAYGGCGTGATCGCCGACGAGGTGCTCGAAACCAACGCGCCGCCTTTCACCCACGTCTTCCTGCAAGGCGGTGTCGGTGGGCTGGCGGCCGGCGTCGTCAGCCATTTCTGGGAACGCTTCGGCGCGCAGCGTCCGCGCTTCATCGTCGTCGAGCCGGAGCAGGCCGATTGCCTGCTGCAAAGTGCGCGCAGCGGGCGTGCCGACCGCGCGGGCGGCACGGTCGATTCGGTGATGGCCGGACTGGCCTGTGGCGAGACCTCGCCGCTCGCGTGGCGCTTCCTGCAGCCTGCCGTCGATGCCTTCATGACGGTCAGCGATGCCGCGGCCGAGCAGGCGATGCGCACGCTGGCCGAAGGCGCGGCGGGCGACGTGCCGGTGCTGGCCGGAGAATCCGGCGCGGCGGGGCTGGCCGGGCTGATGGCCGCGATGTCCGACCGCGCGCTGGCAGCGCAGCTCGGGCTCGATGCCACGTCGCGCGTGCTGCTGCTCAACACCGAAGGCGCGACGGCCCCGGGCGTCTACGCGGCGATCACCGGCAGGCCGGCCGCGGCGGTGCTGGCGGACCAGGCCGCGTGGATGGCGCGTGAAGGCATAGCCGAAGCCGCGCTGCTCGGCCGCATCGAGCAGCACGGCCGCATCGGCGCCATCGACGGCGGCGGCGTGTGCCGCATCGCGCTGACCGATGCCGACCGCCAGGGCCGCGACCAGCTGGTGCAGTGGATGACCGAGCTGGGCCTGGACGTCCGCATCGACGCCATCGGCAACATCTTCGGCATCCGCGCCGGCCGGGCCTACACGACGCCGGTGATGACCGGCTCGCACATCGACACCGTCGCCACCGGCGGCCGCTACGACGGCATCTACGGCGTGATGGCGGGGCTGGAGGTGGTGCGTTGGCTCAACGAGCGCGGCATACAGACGCACCGCCCGCTGGTCGTCGCCGCCTTCACCAACGAGGAAGGCGTGCGCTTCATGCCCGACATGATGGGCTCGCTGGTGCATGCCGGCGGCCTGCCCTTGCAGCAGGCGCTCGACGCGATCGGCACCGACGGCGCCCGCCTGGGCGACGAGTTGCAGCGCATCGGCTATGCCGGCCCGATGGCCTGCGGCACGTTGCGCCCGCATGCCTTCATCGAGCTGCACATCGAGCAGGGGCCGGTGCTCGAATCCGAAGGCATCGCCATCGGCGCGGTGCCCGACCTGCAAGGCATCTCGTGGCAAGAGATCACCATCACCGGCCAATCCAACCACGCCGGCACGACGCCGATGCACCTGCGGCGCGACGCCGGCTACTGCGCCGCGGCCATCACCGTCTTCGTGCGCGAACTGGCGCGTCGCATCGGCGGCAGCCAGGTGGCCACCGTCGGCTCGCTGAAGCTGCATCCGAACCTGGTCAACGTGATCGCCTCGCGGGCGACGCTGACGGTCGACCTGCGCCACACCGACGACACGATGCTGCGGCGGGCCGAGCGCGAGCTTGCCGGCTTCCTGAAGCAACTGGCCGCCGAGCAGGGCGTGGGCATCGAGGCCCGGCCGCTGGCCCGCTTCGAGCCGGTGCGCTTCGACGAGCGGCTGGTGAAGCGCATCGAGCAGGCCGCCACCGCCCGCGGGCTGACGCAGCGCCGCATCACCTCGGGCGCCGGCCACGACGCGCAGATGCTGGCGCGCATCGCCCCGTCCGCGATGATCTTCGTGCCCAGCCGCGGCGGCATCAGCCACAACCCGCGCGAGTTCACGCTGCCTTCGCAACTGCGCGACGGCGCGAACGTGCTGCTCGACGTGCTGCGCGCGCTGGCCGACGAAACCTGATTCAGCGCGGCACCAGCGCCTCGCCCGTCACCTGCTCCTGCGCCTCGACCAGCGAGGGCACGAACTTCGCGCCGTGGCCCAGCGCGCTGGCCAGCGTCAGCGATTGGTGCACCGCCTCGCCCAGCCAGGCCGGCACGGTCAGGCTCTCTGCCAGGTGGGTGTAGTAGCGCAGGTCCTTGCGCGCGTTGTCCAGCTCGAAGGGCAGCGCCTTCAGGTCGCCGTGCAAGGTCTTGGCCATCGCCTGGAACAGCCCCGAGTTGACGGCGCCCACCGTCGTGATCGCCACCAGCTGCTGCAGGTCGACGCCGGCGCGCTGGCCTACCGCAAAGGCCTCGGCCGTCGACGTGCAGATGGCCTGAGCCATGAAGTTGTAGAGCAGCTTGACGACGTGGCCGGCCCCGGGCGCGCCCACGTGCAGCACGTTCTCGGCAAAGCAGCGGATCACCGGCTCGACGCGGGCAAAGGCCTCGGGCGTCGCGCCGACCATCACGTTCAGGCGGCCGGCCTCGGCATCGGCGGCCGATCGCGCGAGCGGCGCGTCGACCAGCAGCACCTGCCGCGCCTCGCAGCGCTCGCGCAGCGCGGCGGTGGACGCGGGCTCGCTGGTCGAGCAATCGATGATCGCGAGGCCCGGCTTCGGCCGTGCCAGCAGGCCTTGCTCACCGTTGAACAGCCCTTCCACCTGCGGCGTGCCGGTGACGCAGATGAAGACGGTGTCGCAGCGCGCGGCCAGCTCGGCCGGCGAATCCACCTCGATCGCGCCGCGCTCCAGCAGGTCGCGCACGCGATCGCGGTTGCGGTGCACGGTGAGGTGCAGCGCATGGCCCTTGAGCTGCAGGTTCTTGGCCATGCCATGGCCCATCAGGCCGCTGGCACCTATGAATCCGATGTTCGACATGAAGTGCTCTCCTCAGGGTCAACTGTTGGCAGAATCTGCGGCTCATGCCGAAGATTGAAACTCTCTCCACGCCGGATGCGCCGGACGTTGCCACGGTGCTGGGCGAAGACATCATCTTCGGCCGCCTGCCGCCCGGCAGCCGGCTGGTCGAAGATCCGTTGATGGCGCGCTTCGGCGCCACGCGCCACGGCGTGCGGCAGGCACTGGCCGAGCTGGAACGCATCGGCATCGTGGTGCGCGAGAAGAACAAGGGCGCCAGCGTGCGCGCGCTGGCACCGGCCGAGGTGCAGCAGATCTACGAGGTGCGCGAGCTGCTGCACCGGCAGGCGGCGCTGCGCATCCCGCTGCCGGCCGATGCGGCGCTGGTCGACGCGCTGGAGGCGCTGCACGTTCGGTTCGTGCGCCACCTGCGCGCGCGGGATTTCGGGGCGGTGCACCGCATCAACGACGAGTTCCACCTGACGCTGTTCGCCGGTTGCGGCAACCCCTACCTGGTGTCGTCGATCCGCCACTACATGTGGCTTAGCCTGCCGGTGCGCGCCAAGCGCACGGCAGAGGCCGGGCACTCGGAGGCGGCGGCCGACGAGCACCTGCAGATGATCCGGCTGCTGAAGGGCCGCGACAACGCGGCGCTGGCGGAGCTGTGTGTCGAGCATCTGCAGCTCGCGAAGCGGGATTACCTGCGGAGCGCGGCCGATCACCAGCGGTGATGCACCTGGGCCTTGGCGTGCTTGGCGTAGATCGCGTCGACGGCGCGCATCGTCTCGATGGACAGCGCCGGCAGGTCGGCCGCACGCATGTTCTCGTCGACCTGCGCCGGCCGGCGCCCGCCCGGGATCGCGCAGGTGACGGCCTGCTGCATCAGGATCCAGCGCAGCGCGAACTGCGCCAGCGTCTGCCCGGCCGGCACCAACGGGCGCAGCGCCTCGACGGCTTCGAGGCCGCTGTCGTAGGCTAGCCCGGAGAAGGTCTCGCCCTTGTCGAAGGCCGCGCCTTCGCGGTTGAAGCTGCGGTGGTCGTCGGCGGCGAACTGCGTCTTGCGCGTGAGCCCGCCCGACAGCAGGCCGGATGACAACGGCAGCCGCGCGAGGATGCCGACGCGGCGCGCCAGCGTCTCGCGGAACAGCAGCTCGGCCGGCCGCTGGCGGAAGATGTTGTAGATGATCTGCACCGACTGCACGCCGGGGAAGTCGATGGCCTTCAGCGCCTCCTCGACCTTCTCGACGCTGACGCCGTAGTGGTGCAGCTTGCCGGCGCGCACCAGGTCGTCGAGCACGCCGAACACTTCGGGCATGTAGTAGACCGAGGTCGGCGGGCAGTGCAGCTGCAGCAGGTCGAGCGCCTCGGTGTCCAGGTTGCGCAGGCTGCGCTCGACGAAGGCGGTGAGGTTCTCGCGGTTGTAGCCCTCGGCCACGTGCGGGCTGAGGCGGCGGCCGGCCTTGGTGGCCACGTAGAAGCGCTCGCTGCGCTCCTTGCGCAGCCGGGCGATCAGGCGCTCGCTGTGGCCGTCGCCGTAGACGTCGGCGGTGTCGATGAAGTTGACGCCCAGGTCGAGCGCGCGGTGCAGCGCGGCCATCGATTCGTCGTCATTCACCTGGCCCCAGGTGCCGCCGATGGCCCACGCGCCGAAGCTGATCGTCGACACCTGCCAGCCGGTGCGGCCGAGTTCGCGGTATTGCATGAGGATTGCCTCCTGGGCTGATCGTAGATTATCGATAATCCTAACCGATCAGCTCAGGCGCGACCCCTTCGGCAAGCGTGCCGCCAGCCACTCGTGCACGTCCGCGCGGATGTTCCTGCCTTCCAGCAGGAAGTTCTCGAAGCGGCTCGGCACGTAGGGCAGGTACGTGAGCGGCATCGCGGCCTCGTCGGGCGTGCGGTTGGCCTTGCGGCCATTGCACGCGCCGCACGCGGTGACGAGGTTCATCCACGTCCACGCGCCGCCGCGCGACTCGGGCACGATGTGCTCGCATTGCAGGTCACGCTCGTGGAAGCGCTGGCTGCAGTATGCGCAGGTGAAGCGGTCGCGACGGAACAGCTTCAGCTTGCCGAACGACGGCGTCACGTCGAACAGGTTGATGCGCGACGCACCGCGCAAGGCGACGATCGGATGCACCTCGATCAGCGACTGGCGGCCGGTGGCGGCGTTGCAGCCACCGCGCAAGGTACGCAGCGGCGTGTCGCCATCCACCCAGGCCACCGTGTTGGTCGCGTAATGCAGCGCCGCCTGTTCGAGCGTGATCCAACGCTGCGGCGTGCCCTGGATGTCGAGCTGGAGGACATGCTGGTGCATCGGAGTTCTCCTGGTACCTCGTACGGGAATCGAACCCGCCTCTCGACATTGAAAGTGTCGTGTCCTGGCCGCTGGACGAACGAGGTGCGTGAAATGAAGAAGGGTTCCGGTGACGGGTTCCGGTGCCGCCCAATCGTTGCGGCCGGTTTCCACCTGCGAAGCATCGGCTCCGCGAAGGCTTGGTAAACAAAACAAAAGGCCCGGATCCTTGCGGGATCCGGGCCTCGAAAAAGATTCGAGTCTGGAGGCCGTGCGCCTATGCGCCGCCCTCGCCCGGAAGCACCCAACCCTCGGTGGAATGCTGGTGGTCCATCGCCGCCGCGTGCTGCGGCTGGAAACGTTCTGCAATCTGAAGCAGTGCTTTCACGATGGACCTTTTGGACACTTGAAGTTCGTCGAGGACGCGGACTGTAAAGACTCTTAACTTTCTCGTCAAGCGCTTTCGTCAAGCACGTCAAGCACCGGCGCGTTGATAGCGCTTGGCCGGCGTGCGGCTCGACAGGAACGGGCCCAGCGCCCCACGTGCCGTCTCGAACGCCTGCCACACCGCCGCATCGGGCAGCGACGGGATCGTCACCAGCTCGCCCTGGTCGAACGCGACCAGCGATGCATCGACCATGTCTTCGGCCGACATCACGATCTCGCTCGGCAGGTGCTCCACCGGCATGCCCGCGAGCTTCCAGAAATCGGTGCGCGTCGCACCGGGCAGCACCGCCTGCAGCTTCACGCCCTTGGCGCCGATCTCCTGGTGCAGCGCCTGCGTGAAGTTCAGCACGTAGGCCTTGGTGCCGCCGTAGGTGCCGTTCAGCAGGGACGGCGCCAGCGCGGCGATCGACGAGATGTTGATGATGGCGCCGCGGCCCTGCTTCGCCAGCCGCGGCGCGATCGCGCGCGCCAGGTGCGTCAGCGCGACGACGTTCAGCTGGATCATCTCGTCCAGCCGCTCCGGCGACGAGTCGACGATCGACGACGCCAGGTTGAAGCCGGCGTTGTTGACCAGCAGGCCGATGTCGGCATCGGTGGCCAGCCGCTGCGCGACGCGCTGCCGGTCGTGCGGCTTCGTCAGGTCGGCCGGCAGCACCTCGACGCGGCGGCCGGTCTGCGCCGCCAGTTGCGTGGCCAGCGCCTGCAGCCGTTCGCCGCTGCGGGCGACCAGCACCAGGTCGTGGCCGCGGCGGGCCAGGCGGTCGGCATAGACCGCGCCGATGCCGGAAGACGCGCCGGTGACCAGCGCGGTGCCGAGGGGGTTTGCAGGAGAGCTCATGTCGATTCCTTCACGAGGCGCCGTGCCAGTCGAAAGTGCGGCACGCGGCGGTTGACAGCCCGAAGATTGCGCCGTATCGTGATGTCCCATATGTCCAATAACCCTCCTTTAAAGACATTAGCGGCCGCACGCCGCAACACCCCGGTCAAGCGCATCGGCGTGGTCGTGTTCCCCGGCTTCCAGATCCTCGACCTGGCGCCCATCGCCGCCTTCGAGCTGGCCAATGCCTATGCGCAGCGCGCGCTGTACACGGTGGAGCTGGTGTCCGAAGAGGGCGGCTGCGTGCGCAGCTCGTCCGGCGCGAGCGTCCATTCCGTTGCGCTCGGCACCGGTCGCTTCGACACGCTGCTGGTCACCGGTGCGCTCGAGGTCGCGCCGTCCACCGAGGGGCTCACGCGCTACCTCGGCAAGAGCCTGAAGCTGTCGCGCCGCGTCGCCAGCATCTGCAGCGGCGCCTTCATCCTGGCCGAATCCGGCCTGCTCGAAGGCCGCCGCGCCACCACGCACTGGGCCTTCGCGCAAGAGCTGCAGAAGCGCTACCCCGGCATCACGGTGCAGCCCGATCGCATCTACGTCAGCGACGGCCCGGTCTGGACGTCGGCCGGCATGACCGCCGGCATCGACCTGGTGCTCGCGCTGGTCGAGGAGGACCACGACGCCGACATGGCGCGCTGGATCGCGAAGAAGCTCGTCGTCTACCACCGCCGCATCGGCGGGCAGTCGCAGTTCTCGGCGCTGCTCGAGCTCGAGCCCAGCTCCGACCGCATCCAGAAGACGCTCACCTATGCCCGCGCCCACCTGCGCAACGAGCTGTCGGTCGACGAACTGGCCGAGGTGGCCCACCTGAGCCCGCGCCAGTTCAGCCGCGCGTTCAAGACCGAAACCGGGCAATCGCCGGCGCGCGCGATCGAGCAGTTGCGCGTCGAGGCCGCGCGGGCGCTGATCGACACCGGCCAGCAATCGCTGCTGGCGATCGCGCGCGACACCGGCTTCGGCGACCCCGAACGCATGCGCCGCGCCTTCCTGCGCGCATTCGGCCAGCCACCGCAAGGCCTGCGCCGCAGCGCCAAAGAGCAGATGCGCGCCTGATCTGCATTGTTCCTGCAGAAGTGCTTGCTAGCGTGACCGGCTGGCAGGCAACGACGGAAGGCAGGAACACGGATGCAAGGCGATCATGCGGAAACCGAGCTGATGCAATGGCCGATGCGGCTGCTGCTGCAAGGCCTCACCGCGCGCGACGAGACCAAGGTGCGGCGCTACCTGTCGCTCGGGCAGCAGCGCCTGAAGCACGCGTGGCAGCTGGTGCCCGATGGCGACGCCGAGGTGGTGCTGGTCGACGGCTTCGAACTCGACACGGTGCGCGGCATGCTCGATGCGCCGCTGGTCACGCTGCACCTGCTCGACGCGTCGCTCGACGCCAAGGCCACCGCGTGGCGCGCCGCGCGCCCGCACCAGACCCTGCTGGCCACGCCGCTGCAGTACGAGGCCTTGATGGTGGCGCTGGAGCACGCCGAGGCGCGCATCGGCCCGGCCACGCTGCGGCCCGGCAGCCTGCGCGGCCTGTCCGAGTGCCCGCCGGTGATGGCCACCGCCGGCTGCCGGTTCAAGCTGCGTGCCTGGCCGCCGGCCGGCTTGCTGTCGGATGACAAGGACAGCCGCCGCCTGGCCAGCTTCCTGGTGGCCGAGTGCCTCAACATCGACACACTGGCCCGGCTCAGCAACGTGGCCACCGACCGGTGCCTGGCCTTCATCGCGCGCATGGCCGGCGCGCAGTTGCTGGACGTCGAATCCGACGGCGATCCGACAGACAGGCGCGGCCATGCGCGGCGCGCGGCGCCGAAAGCGCCCGGCCGGCTGGCGCGCTGGTTCCAGCGCCTCGGGTCCGGGCGCTGATCCATCGGATGCGGGTATGGCGATTGCCCGACATCGGGTGTCGGCACTCCTGCCGATTCGCACCTGAAGGAGATCCAGATGAACCCGCAGAACCGCGACCCGCAACAAGGCAACCAGCAAGGCCGCACCCCGCAGAACCGCGACGACCAGGATCGCAGCCAGGCCCAGCAGGACCAGGCATCGCGCCGCCAGGACCAGCAGAACTCGCCGAGCAGCCAGCGCAGCAACCAGGCCGGCCAGCAAGGCGGCCGCCAGCCGGATCGCAATGATCCGTCGCAGCAGGGCACCAACCGCCAGCGCTGATCGCGTTGGACTGGAACCGGTTCCTCCGCGGAGCCGGTTCCATCGCTTCCCGTGCATCCATCGATACCATTTCACGATGGATGCATACCAATTCATGCCACCCGAGGCAAGCATTGCAAGTGGATGAAACCGCTTCCACCTGAAGGCGGGCGCCCCTCCTACGATCGCGCGGACTTTGGCTTCGGCACGTTCGAAGTCATCGACCACGAAGTACAACAGGAGGACCATCCATGTTTCCTTTCCGAAGCAGCAAGCTCTGCCTGGCCCTGATCGTCGGGGCCGGCTTCACCCAACTCGGCCATGCGGCCGACCTCGCGGCCGGGCGCTACACGGTGCGCTCATCCTTCAGCAACCTGTGCCTGGCGGTGGACGGCGGCGCCACCAACGACGGCGCCAACATCGTGCAGTGGACCTGCGACAACTCGACCGTGCGCCAGTTCGACCTGCAGCGTGACGCGCAGGGCTTCTACCGGCTGGTGAACGTCAACAGCGGCAAGGTCGTCGACGTGGCGGAGATCTCCACCGCCAACGGCGCCAACGTGCACCAGTGGACCTGGGCCAACGGCGACAACCAGAAGTTCGCGCTGCAAGACCTGGGCAGCGGCAAGTACTACGTGCGCTTCAAGCACAGCAACAAGTGCATGGACGTCGGCAATTCCAGCCGCTCGCCCGGCGGCAACATCGGCCAGTGGGAATGCAACGGCGGCGAGACCGAGAAGTGGAGCTTCGTGCCGGTGGCCGGCGCGCCCGCTCCGGCCCCCGCCCCGGCCCCTGCGCCGGCCCCCGCGCCTGCGCCGACCGCGCGCTACACCGTGCGCTCCAACTTCAGCGGCCTGTGCCTGGCCGTCGCCGGCGATTCCACCATCAGCGGCGCCGACATCATCCAGAGCAGCTGCAACAACTCGCTCGGCCGGCTGTTCGACCTGGTGCGCGACACCGAGGGCTACTACCGCCTGGTCAATGCAAACAGCGGCAAGGTCGTCGACGTGCAGGACGTCTCGACAGCCGACGGCGCCAACATCCACCAGTGGCAGTTCGTCGGCGGCGACAACCAGCGCTTCTCGATCGACAACCTGGGCGGCGGCCTGATCAACGTCCGCTTCAAGCACAGCAACAAGTGCATGGACGTCGGCAACTTCAGCAAGGCCGACGGCGGCCACATCGGCCAGTGGAGCTGCAACGGCGGCGAGACCGAGAAGTGGACGCTCGTCCCGGCGGCGCCGACCCCGGCACCCGCCCCCGCACCGGCTCCCGCGCCTGCGCCCGCAC